>DASXXM010000033.1:0-25845 GCA_036503065.1 Pseudonocardiaceae bacterium
CGTCGTCGAACCGAGCTTGACCGTGAACTTGTCGTTCTGGGCGGTCGTGGTCGTCTCGGCGGTGTCGATGTGCAGGAAGAACGACAGCGTGGCACTACAGCCGCTCGGGATGGTCACCGACTGGGAGATCGAGTCGGTGTGGGTGGTGCCGTAGCCGTCCAGCCAGGCGTTCCACGTACCGGTGTGCGCGGGCTCGGACGGGCCGTTCTGGCCGATCACGGCCGGGGTCGCAGTCCACGACGTGGCACCGGACTCGAAGCCGGGGTTGCCCAGCTTCTGGCCCGGTGACGTGCAGCCACCGCCGCCGGCGGTCGAGATCGTCCAACTGAACGACGTGCTGCCGGTCTTGGCCGCGCTGTCCTTCGCCGTCGCGGTCACCGAGAACGTGCCCGCGGCGGACGGGGTACCGGAGATCAGGCCGCCACTGGAGATGGACAGGCCGGTCGGCAGGCCGGTGGCCGTCCAGGTGTACGGCGGGGTGCCGCCGGACGCGGACAGTTGCAGGCTGACCGCGGTGCCGACGGTGCCGCTCTGGTTTCCGGGGTTGTTGGCCGACGGCGAACCGGCGCCGCCACCACCGATGATGGTGTGGGCGATGTCGCACCTGTTGGTGTCGTTGGACCACGTGGACTGCATCGCGAAGGTGCCGCTACCCGTGGTGACGTTGGCCGACGCGCCCTGGCCGGAGGTGATCCAGGCGCACTCGTCGCCGTTCTCCGCGCCGCTGCTGGGGTTCGTCCAGCCGCCTGCCGGGTTCTGGTCGCTGACGGTCTCGGCGTACTCGTGGCCGTTGACGATGGAGTAGCCGTCGGTCGGGCCGTTGGCGTTGACGAAGTTCTGGCCACAGCTCGCGCCGGCGTCCATGACGTACGGCATGTTGGTGAACGCGACGTCACCGACCGACGACGGCGCGGCGCCACCGGTCAGCGTGGTGTCACCGTTGTAGTCGTGCCACGCGCAGAATCCGCCGGTCTGGTAGTTGTCCGGGTTGGTGCCGGGCGCCGACAGGATGTCGTACTGCGCGAACCGGTTGGCCGCCGCCGTGGTGTTGCCGAAGTGGGAGGCCGCCTTGATGGCCTCCTGCGCCAACTGGTTGCCGCTTGCCGGGTCGGGCGACGCGGCCGAGTTGTCGTACCAGACACCGGCGAACGCGCCGCTGCTGGGATAGCCGACGTGCGGGGCACCGCTCGGGCAGGTCGAGGCGCCCGTTGCGACGCTGGAGCCGTCGCAGTACTGGGTCATCGTGCCCGACCACGTCTCGCCGCCGGTGCCGATGCCCTTGAACAGCTTCTGGATGTAGGGCGCGCCGTTGCTCGTGTCATTGGAGAACGTCAGGTTGCCGCTGCCGTCGGTGCCCTGGGAGCCCCACTGGGTGCCGAAGAAGACCAGGTACACCTTGGGTGTCCCACTCGTAACGCCGATACCGTCAATGCCGCCACCGAAAGTCAGCGTGTTCGCGGCCGTCACCGACGGATGGGCTTGCAGGAACCCATTCATCTTGGCGGACTGCTGGATCGTGGGCACCGCGCCGTGCCGGTAGCTGTGTTGGTAGGACGGGTTGAACGGATTCGCCGCCGCTGTGCTCGGGCCACCGCCGGCCGGGGCTGCCTGGGTCGCCTGGGCGACCGTGGCAAATCCACCGAACGACAGGACCAGTGCGGCAACGGATATCAGCCCTCGCTGTAAACCGCGCACTTTCCCTCCACGGGTCTTCGCATGTCAGCCGGCAGGATCGTCTGCCGGCTGGCACATGAAGCGCTATGAAAACCCCTGGTGGTGGCACCTGTGGGACGGTGGCACAGATCGGCCATCAACAGATGTGGGTTATTAACAGTAAGCGCTTCCTCGTGGCGGTTCAGGGCTGTTGACGGGTTAACCATTCGACATTTTCGTGCTAGCCTGGCGCGGAAATCTTGGAGTTTTCTTGGAGCCCGCGGGTCAACGCGTGATACCGGTGTGCCCCAGCGAATAGCGGCCCGGCTGCGGCCACACGCACAGTCCGTGCGGGCCGCCGTGCACCGGGATCTTGGCCAGCAGCGAGCCGTCCTTCGTCGACAGGACGTAGACCACCCGGTTGTAGCGGCCGGACACCCACAGTTGGCTGCCGTCGGCCGTCACGTTGCCCATGTCCGGACTGCCGCCGCCGGGAATGACCCACTTCTTCTCGACCACACCGGTGTCGGCGTCCAGCACGCTGACGCTGCCCTCCATCCGGTTGGTCACGTACAGCTGGCCGGCGTCCCTGGACAGGTACAGCCCGTGCGCGCCCATGCCGGTCGGGATGAACCGCAGCACGCCGGTGGCCGCGCCGTTGAGCACCCACACGCCGTTGGCGTCGCTGTCCGCGATGTAGTAGACGGAGCCGTCCGGCGCCAGCTTGATGTCCTGCGGTCCCATGTGGACGTTGCGGGTCGGCATGTCCACCATGCGCAGGACCTTGTGCGTCGCCACGTCCACCACGGCGACCCGGCCGGCGAACTCGCACGTGAACACCGCCGTCCGCCCGTCGGATGAGAAGTCGGCGTGGTCGATGCCCATGCAGTCCGGCGTCGGGGTGATGTCCTGCCGCTGCCAGGTGTGCGGGTCGTACCAGACCAGTTCGCGATGCGCCTCGGCCACGGACACCGCGTAGCGGCCGTCCGGGGTGAAGTACAGGTTGTAGGGGTCGATGACGGGGATCGGCGCGCCCGGCAGTCCGGTCGTCGGGTCGAACGGCACCAGCTGGTTGCCGGTGTCGTCGGTGGCGTAGAGGGTGCGCATGTCGTAGGCGGGCACCACGTGCTGCAACTGCCGGCCGACCCGGTACTTGCCCACGACCGCGTACGTGGCCGGGTCGATGACCCACACGTCGCCCGCGTCGTTGTGCGGCACGTAGACCAGTGGCCTGGCCGTCCGTGCGGCCGCCGAGAGCGCGTCGGCGCCCGCCGCCGCGTACACGTTGTGCGGGTCGGTCACCGGGGGCATGCCGGGCAGGCCGTCGCTCGTGACGACGTGCGCCGGGGCCGATGTCGGTCGCGGCGGCGGTGTCGGGCTGGTTGCCGGCGCGGGCGCACAGCCGGCCAGCACGGCGCCCAGCAGAATCGCCACCAGGCAGACCCGGCGGCTCACCTGAGCAGGCCGGTCGCGGTCACCGGGGTGAGGCCCCTGGCGGTCAGGTCGGCCAGGATGCCGGGCAGCGCGGTCACCGTGCCGTGGTGGCCGAGATGCAGGCTGACGACGCTGCCGGCGGTCGCGGTCGCCACGGCTGCGCGGATCACCGTCGGGCCGGGATCCTGCCAGTCCAGCCCGTCGATGTCGTAGGACAGTGCCCTGGGGTAGCCGGCGAGGCCTGCCTCGACCAGTTCCTGCCGGGTGGCGGCCTGTGCGGCGGACTGCCGGAAGAACGAGCCCGGTGTGCCCAGCGCCGCGACCAGCGCGTCCCGGCAACGCTCGATCTCGCCGCGGATCGTCGGTGTCGACATGCTGCTCAGCACGCCGTGACTCCACGTGTGGTTGCCGATGTCGTGGCCTGCGTCGCGGAACATCCGGACGCCGTCCGGGTTCGCCGCCACCCAGGTGCCGACCGCCATGATCGTGGCCTTCGCGTTGGCGGCGGCGAGCTCGTCGTGGATCTGGCGCGCGATGCCAAGGTCACCGGCGCCGTGGAAGGTCAGGGCCACCTCGGGGCGGCCGCTGGTGCCGCGCGCCACCTGAACCGCCGGACCGCCTACCGGTGCCGACGTGGTGGTGGCGGTCGTCGTAGGTGCCGGTGCTGGTCGGCTCCGCGGTGCCGATGACACCGTGGTGCCGCAACCGGCGACCAGGGCGACCAGGCCCGCCGCGCCGACACCGAGCGCGTCCCGCCTGCTGAGCGGACCGCCGCCGGACTGGCCCATGATCGCCTCCCGAATCGAACACCACCTGGGAGCAACCTATATGCCACAAGTTCGGCGCGCCCGATCGCTATGGGCTCGCGAGGTAGCGTCGACGGCGGTCGCCGAAGCTGGTGAGGTCGGTGCTGTCGACGTACTGGTCGATCGCGCCGACCGGGGGCAGCGCCCTCAGGGCGGGATCGGTGATCGTGGCACGCAGGGCGTCGGTGAGGCGGTAGGCGTCCAGCACGAGGAACGGCCTGCCGTGGAAGTGGCGGACCTTCGGGTCCACTCGTTCGGTCAGCCCGAGTTCGTTGTGCCACCCGGCGACGAATTCGTAGGCGGGGGACAGGTGCCGCTCACGATCCCGCCAACCGCGTGCGGACAGCGCGCCGGACAGCAGCGGAGTGAGGGCCGTTGCGCACGGCAGCCTGGCGAACGCGGTGCCGAGCCACTTGCTGTAGGGCGGATAGACGCGGTGCAGCAGCAGGCTGAGCTTCATCAGGTCGCGCACCTGCCGGGCGGCGACCACGGCGGAGCCCAGGTCGTCGCCGACCTCGCCGCACCGCCCGACGAACGGCTCCTCCTGGGACAGCCGCAGCCACTGGCAGGCCAGCACGTAGCGCCACACGTCGTCCGGGTACCAGGCCAGCTCGGCACGGTAGGACGCGAGCACGCCGAGGCCGTCGTGGAAGACCGTGCCACCGGTCAGTTCGCGCAGCACCTGCGTGGGGACCAGCAGCCACTCGGTCGCCGAAAGGCCCGTTGCCGGGTCGGCGCCGAGCCCATCTGCGAAGTAGACCCGCGGATCGTGGATGTCCACGTGGTGCCGGACCGGTGCGTCGTCCGGGGAGCGGAACCGGATCGGGTAGCCACCGAACCGCTCCGGCAGCTCGCGGTCCAGCCGTGTCGCCAACTGCCCCGCGTGGGTGTGGAAGTCGTTGCTGTGCATGAAAATCTGGAGGCGCGGGCCCCAGCCGTGGTCGGTGGAGCGGGTGGTGTCGAAACCCTGTACCTCCGAGCCGGTGCCGATCAGCGCCGCCGAATACGGCACGCCGGGCAACGCGGCCAGCAGGATCGGGGCGACGATCTCGCAATAGAACAGCTCGGCCAACTCAAGTCCGAGTACGAATGCGCGCGTCACGCTCGCCACCCTGACAGAGCCACCCGGCGGGTGGCCACCCGATTATCGCGGCAGGCCGTCACCTCGACGGAGCCTCGTCATTGTCGTGACGGGCGTCTATGGTGAATGGACCGGGTGCTGACGCCTGACGAAACGGGGTGCACCCGTGGGTTCGGAGGTCGGCCATGAGCACAACGACATCCCCATCGGAAAATCTCGTTCAATCCTATTTGTTCCTGCGCCGGGCCGTCGGCACCATCGGCCTCGCCCTGCCTGTGGTCCTGATCGTCGGCGACCTGCTCTGGCCGCCCGGCACGTTCCTGTTGTCCATCAGCGCTTCCTACTACTCGCCGTTGCGGGGCGTCTTCGTGGGAAGTATGTGCGCTCTGGGTGTTTTCCTGCTGTCCTACCGGGGTTACGGCCGTGTCGACGACATCGCGGGCAATGTCGCCGCGGTCGCGGCGGTCTGCGTGGGCCTGTTCCCGACCACGCCGGATTTCGGTCCGACGACGGGCACCCAGCAGGTCATCGGCGGACTGCACCTGGCGTTTGCCGGCATCTTCTTCCTGACGTTGACCTTCTTCTGCTGGTACCTGTTTCCCAGAACCGCCGACGATCCGCCCACCGGACGCAAGTTGCGGCGCAACACCGTCTATCGCGGGTGCGGCGCGCTCATTCTGGTGTCCATCGCGCTGATCGCGGTCGCGGAGTCGACCGCCGTCGCCGCCTCGGCGCACCCCATGCTGTGGCTGGAAACGGTGGCGATCCTGGCGTTCGGCGTGGCGTGGGCGGTCAAGGGCGAGACGTTGGGCGTGCTGCGCGATCTACGATGACCCCAGTCGACGACGGGAGCATCGATGCTCGGACTCATGCAGGACCGCCCGCTGGCGCTGCCACACGTCTTCCACCGCGCGGAGCAGTACTTCGGCCACAAGACGATCGTCACGGCCGAGCCGTCCGGCGAGACCACGACGACGGTCGCGCACATGTGCGCGCGGGTCCGCAGGCTCGCCACCGTGCTCGACACCCTCGGCATCAGCGCGGACGGGCGGGTCGGCACGTTCTGCTGGAACACCGGCCGGCACCTTGAGCTGTACCTGGCCGCGCCGTGCACCGGCCGGGTGCTGCACACGCTCAACATCCGGCTGTTCCCCGACCAGCTCACGTACATCGCCAACCACGCGGCGGACGAGGTCGTCTTCGTCGACCGGTCACTGCTGCCGGTGCTGTGGCCGCTGGTGGACCGGCTGGCGACCGTGCGCACCTACGTGGTGATCGACGACGGCGCCGACGTCCCGATCCCCGACGACCCGCGGGTCCGCGACTACGAGGAACTGCTGGCCGCCGCGACGCCGTTCACCGGCACGTTCGACATCGCGGACGAGAACACCGCCGCCGCGATGTGCTACACGTCCGGCACCACGGGCAACCCGAAGGGCGTTGTCTACAGCCACCGGTCCGCGGTGCTGCACTCGCTGATCACGCTGATCGCGGACGGCCCCGCGGGCCTGTCGGAACGCGATGTCGTGCTGCCGGTCGTGCCGATGTTCCACGCCAACGCTTGGGGGCTGCCCTACGGCGCGCTGCTGGCCGGTGCGTCGTTGGTGTTCCCCGGCGCCGACATGACCCCGCAGGCGATCGTGTCGTTGTTGGCGCGTCACAGGATCACGGTCACCGCGGGCGTGCCGACCATCTGGATGGGCATCCAGCCGCTGCTGGCCCAGCATGACCTGTCCGCGCTGCAGACGATCCTGTCCGGTGGATCCGCGGTGCCCAGGGCGCTCTCCGTGGCTTACCGCGAGGCCATCGGCGTGCCGATCGTGCAGGGCTGGGGCATGACCGAGACCAGTCCGATCGCCACCTACTCGCGTCCGCACACCCACGACACCGGTGCCGAGGACGAGCGCGACGACGCGCGTGCCCGGCAGGGCTACGCCGCGCCGCTGGTCGAACTGCGCATCGCCGACCCGGAGACCGGCGAAGCGCAGCCGTGGGACGACACCGCCACCGGCGAGGTTCAGGCGGCGGGCCCGTGGATCGCGAAGGCGTACTACCGCGACGAGGGCGCGGGCGCGCAGTTCACCGAGGACGGCTGGCTGCGCACCGGCGACGTCGCGTCGATGGACCGCTACGGGTCGGTCCGGGTGGTCGACCGCACGAAGGACCTGATCAAGTCCGGCGGTGAGTGGATCGGCTCGGTGGAGTTGGAAAACGAGATCATGGCGCACCCGAAGGTCGCCGAGGCGGCGGTGATCGCCATCCCGCACGAGCGCTGGGTGGAGCGCCCGCTGGCCGTCGTCGTGGTGCAGGAGGGCGAGACGCTCACCCCCGACGAGGTCATCGAGTTCCTCCGGCCCAGGGTGGCGAAGTGGTGGCTGCCCGACGCGGTCGAGTTCATCGACGAGATCCCCAAAACCAGCGTCGGCAAGTTCTCCAAGAAGACGTTGCGCGAGAAGTTCGCTCATTAAATTACTTACACTATGACTTCAGTGACAAATGAAATTGCCTGTCCGGCAACAAAAAGACGAACGCGGGCCGGTAACAGGAGCGAATCCTGTTACCGGCCCGCGTTTTGCCTACTCAGCTACAGTTGTGCGCGTCGCTCGTGCTCGATGCGACGACTACGTCGACCAGTCCGCCCAGCGCGGTCAGATGCACCGCGTTGACGGTCGTGCCGAAATCGGCACCCGGTACCGGCAGTTGCTCGTCGATGACCAGCTTTCCGCCGCCGGCCAGGTTGATCACACTGTTCGGTGCGGTCGGCACGGTGACCGGCACACCCGCGATCGTCAGTGTGAGCGTTGCGGTGCCGGACGATCCGGTGCAGGAGCTGACCGACGTCGACCGGACACCGCTCAGCCCGATCACCGGCAGCCCCGGCACGCCGATCGTGGTGTTCTGCAACGTCGACGTGACCGTGGACGTGCCCGGTGCCAGCGTGGTGGTCACGTTGGCGCACAACGCGGCCGCGTTGATCAGCAGCGTGTTGATGTTCACCGTGCACGGGGTTGTGGTGGTGGACGCCGACGCGGTGCGGACCTGGCCGGTGTCCGGGGTCGGTGGGATGGCCAGCGAGGTGAGCAGCAGGTTGATCTGCGCGGACAGCCCGAACGCCCGGCCGGTGTAGAACTCGAGCCGAACCGTGGCCGACCCGGTGACCGGCAGGTAGAACGGGTCGCCCGCGAACGTCACCGTCACCGGCACGGTCGCCGCGGCGGTCAGCGGTTGGTTGACCACACCGATCGTGCATGCCGCGGTACCGGAAGCGTCGGTGGTACCGGCGCAGGACTGCTGGCTTGCGCCGGCGCCCAGCGCGATCATGACCGTGCGGCCGGCGATCGGCGTGGTGCCGTCCTCCTTCAGCACACCGGACAGGTGCGCCGCCGTGCCGTTGGCGATGTGGCCGGGCCCGGTGTAGGCGAGGGTGGTCTCCTCACGGGTGACGGTGAACGGGGTGGTCGCACTGCTGGGCAGCGTCTGGTCGTCGCCGCCGAAACTCGCCACCACGCTGGTCGGACCGGCGGCCTCGGCCGGGGTGAGCTGGCAACTGGCGGCACCGTTGCCGTCGGTGGTGGCCGAGCAGGTCTCGGCGCCGCCCAGCGTGAACGACACCGATGCCCCGCTGACCGGTGTGCCACCGCCGATGGTCAACGTGCCGGACGCCGTGAAGGCGTCGTGGAAGTCGGCCGTCGTGGCGCCGTTGTAGACCAATGTGGACGCTGCTCGGCCGACGGTTGCACTGGCCGGCAAGGAGATGAGGCCGCGTTCGAGGTCGGTGGACGTGATGTCCAGCGTGCCGGTTCTGCTGCCGGTCGGTGCGTTCAGCGGGGTGGCGAAGGTGACGGTGTAGGTCACGCTCGCGCCCGCGGCGACGTCGACCGTGCCACCGGGGCCCTGCACGGAGAATGCCGGGTCGCCGGTCAGGTGCACGCCGAGGACGCGCAGGGATGCGTTGCCGGTGTTGCCGATCGTCACCGTGCGGGTCGCGCTCCGGCCGCGCGGCACCGAGCCGAAGTCGAGCGAGCCGGTCACCGAGACGGTCGGTGCCGGGCCGTGCGATTTCACGCAGGCGTGGTCGGCGTTGCTGTACTCGGTCTGGATCTCGTAGGGCTGGCCGGTCAGGTAGATGTTGGCGCCGCTGGCGTCCCTGGTGCCCATGACCCGGTTGCAGAGGTCGCCGATCTCGTCGCCGCCGCCGTTGAACCAGGCGTTGAGATGCGGGTCGCTGACCGCCTCGAAGTGTTCGTGCTCCAGTGAGGACAGTTCGGCGTCCGCGGCCGTGTCGTTGTTCGGGCTCGGTCCGCCCGCGTAGCAGCCGCCGCCGGAGTCGCCGTCGTAGGGCATCGAGCCGTAGATGGTGTCACCGCTGAAGGCGCCGTGGTACGCGCAGTACTGAACGTCCGAGCAGTTGCCGGATGCCTTGCAGGTGATCACGCCGCTGCCGGTGAACACGAAGTACATCTTGCTGATGGTGGCCGGGCCCCAGGACGGGTTGTTCGTGATCGCCCTGCTGACCTCGGCCTGGATGTCGCCGTCGGTCACCGCCTTGGCCTCGGTCGATCCGTCGTGGCCTGCCGGGAACGCGGTGGTGTCGGTCCAGGTTCCGCCGAAGGAGGACGAGTTGGCCGGTGTGCCGTTGCTGCCCGGATACTGGGTCAGGATGTCGTACAGCGGTGTGCCGCCGATGTTCTGCAGGTAGCGGTTGATCAGCGTGACGTAGTTCGCGCTGACCGTGTTGTGGCCCGCCGGCAGCCAGAAGATCGAGAACGTGGTGGACGACGGCATGATCGGGCCGCCGTGGTTCGTGACGTCCAGCGATGCCGGCCCGGCCGCCGTGACCCGCGCGGCGTTGGCGGCGGCGTGTCGCTGTTGGAGCACGCCGGCCCGGTCGATGCCGGTCGGCCGGGCGACACTGCCGGCCGGCGGATTCAGTGGTGTGGACGGTGTCGATGCGGCGGCTGCCGACCCATTGAGCACCGATAACACCAGGGCGATCGAAACCAGCGCCGCACCAGCGGCGCGCAGAACAAAACGCATGGCTTCCCCCTGCGATCTTTGACTTCCCCCAGGAGTGGAGCAAACTCCACCGCCAGTGAAAATAGCGGCATACGACGCCAATGGCAATGCACCCCGGGAATGCATACAGTCGCGAGTCCGGTGCATGATGCAACCGGGAGGGGGTCGGCCTACGTCCATCCCGTGTCGGCGTTCCTACTCATGGCAATGGAAAGGGCACTGTGATGAAGGCAGATGGTCGGTTGCTGGCGGCGATGGTCCTGGCGTCCGGCGGGCTCGTCCTGGCCGGCTGCGCCGCGAGCAACGCAACACCTTCGGGCGGTCCGGTCATCGCTACGGTGACGTCGACCGCGGCCCAGGCGGTGACCGCCACCGACGCGGACAACGGCCACACCATCACGATCACCCACGGCGGCGTGCTCACCGTGCGGTTGAACAGCACGTACTGGCACTTCGGCACGAACACGTCGGGCGCGGCGCTGCGCCCTGCCGGTACGCCCACCACGTCGGCCGTGCCGCTGAACGCGTCGCACTGCGTGCCCGGCCAGGGCTGCGGGACGGTGACCGCGGTCTTCCAGGCGGTCGCCCCTGGTACGGCCGTGGTCACGGCGAGCCGGACCAGCTGCGGCGAGGCCCGGGGTTGCACCGGCGGTCAGGGTGTTTACCAGTTGACAGTTATGGTCGGCTGAGCGATAGGGTCGCGGTGTGCGTCCCACGTTGTTCGAGTTCGCCGGTGGTGCGCCGGCGTTTCTCGCGCTGGCCACGGCGCACCATGCGCGGTGTCTCGCGGATCCGGAGCTGAACCATCCGTTCTCGCATCCCGGGCAGCACCCGGAACACGTCGAGCGCCTCGCGGCCTACTGGGGCGAGGTGTTGGGCGGGCCGCCGCGTTACTCTCAGGAGTGCGGCGATCACTCGATGGTGTTGGTCATGCATGCGGGCAACGGTGACATAAGCGATCTTGGCCTGCGCTTCGTCGAGTGTTTCGTGGTGGCCATGGATGATGCGAGTCTGCCCGATGATCCCGCGTTCCGGGCTGCCATGCGGGCCTACATGCAGTCTGCCGTTGCTGAGGTGGCACTGTCCTATCCGGAGGGTGGCGCGGTGCCGACGGATCTGCCCATGCCGCACTGGTCCTGGGACGGTCCGGTGGCCGGCTGAGTGGTCTCGGTCCCGCAGAGTCATCGCCTCGTCATGCCGGAAGATCGCGGCCTGGTTGCGATCACTGCCGACACCTGAGATCGGCCGGCGGTGCACTGGTCACCGCGTTCCACTCCACCGTGGTGAGATCCCGTCCCGCCGCAGTACACGCCGCGCGGATCAGCGCGTCAGTGCCCACTTCCCAGCGGATGATCGCGCCGTCCGCCGAGGCGCTGACCAATTCCTGTGCGTGTGTGGGGGTTGCCAGCACAGTGGAGTCCCAAGCCGGTTGCCCGGTCGACCGGTCCGGGAACGGCAGACCGAGCGAACCAACCAACGCCCCGCTGTCCATGTTCCAGAACTCCACGGTGCCGACCTCGGTCAAGCGGGCGACCAGCCGACTTTCTGGTACCACGGCCAGCGTCGTGGCATACCCGGCATCAGCCGGAATCGTGTGCAGCCGCTGGGTTCCCGTGGTGTTCCAGACCTCCAGCGCGTTGTCCGCACGGCCGACCAACAGCCGGTCCTGGGCGAACGCGGCCGTGGCCGCGCCAGCAGTGGGCAGCGTCCGGCGCGCGCCGGACGCCAGCTCGGTGACCAGAACCGAACCGTCCGGCCGTACCACCGCGACGGAGGCTGTGTCGGAGCTGATCGCGACCTGATCGGCCGAGGGGGGAGACAGGATCGGGCCGACATTCCGGTGCCGCGCGACCGCGCCGTCGGCGATGGCACGGACGTCGGCATCTCCGTTGTCGCTGACCACCACGGCGGTCCGGCCGTCCGGTGCCACCCGAGCCGCCAGCGGCATGCCAGTGCCATGCGACCACACCGGGCTGAAGTGGCCGGCGGACCATTGGAACGCGCCGTCCGGACCCAGTAACAGCAGCCGGCTACCGTCCGCACTCCATATCGGCACGCCACTGGTGACGGGCGCGGTGAGTTGGTAGCCGCGTGGCGGTCTGGTCGTGAGGTCGTCCAGGACGAAATTGCCGCGGCCGTCCGTGCCCTCCTCACCGGACAGCGCGATCCGGGTACCGTCCGGTGCTATGTCGATGTTCGGGTGGCCGCCGGCATTGGCGACGTCCGTCGCGGCGACGGGCGGATCGGACTGCACTCGGGACGTCTGCGACAGGTCCCAGTACGTCAGCGTGGTACCCGTCGCCGAGACGATCTGCTGCTGGTCGGCGCCGACGAACGACATCGCGTCCACATGACCGGTACCGGTCAACTGTTCGGCCGTGCCATCGAATCCGGGGCGGCCGACATACAGTTGCCCGCCACCTGCCACGGCGACCGTACGCCCGTCGGTGGCGACCGCGAACCTGTCCGGATAGCTGATCGGCACCGACACGGTCAGCTCCTGATACTGGCCGGCGACGAGGAAGTCACTGGACGGATGGGGATTCACGGCGTCCACGTTCACCGTCCCGTACTTCGCCCATGCGAAGTAGCCGGCGTCCGCCGTGAGGCCGCAACAGTAGAAGGCGTCGGACGGGGTGGTCTGCTGCCCGCCGCTGTCGACGACGGCCAGTGAGCCGACCGAATACTGTCGCCAGGAGCCAGACCCGAGCTGCACGGTCACCGTGTCGTCATCCGGCAGCCCGATCGTGTCCCAGGAGCCGTCCATGGTGGCACTGCGCAACTCCCGGCCACTCATACCGTCCAGCACCGCCAGCGCATGGTGGCCTGAACCTTCGACCCGCACGGCCGCCACGGTCCGGCCGGACGGCGAGATGGAGATCATCTTCCGCTGCTGCGGTAGAATTTGACTCTCCAGTTGTGCAATCGGCAGCACAACGGGTCTGGCGCCGTTCACGCCGTTCCAGATGAACACGTCCGTGTCGTTCGACGCCACGATGCGGCCGCCGTCCGCGTCGATCGCGACCTCCCGGATCCCCCGGCTGCCCACCCGCACCTGGCTGAGCGCATTGGTGCCGAGGTCCCATCGGACGAGCCGACCATCGGTGGTACCGCCGGCCACGATGTGGTTGCGCGCGGCGCCGGCCAGCGTCGCGGTGGCCACACCGACCGGCAGCACCCGCACCAGGTGCGGGCTGGCGGTGACCGCCTGGAACAACGCGGAGAACGTCACCGGGTCGGGATCCATCCGGTAGGCGGCGACAGCGTACAACTGGGCGAGATCCAGATGATTGGCCAGATCGGCCACGGCCAGCGCGGCCAACTGTCGAGCGGTGGCCACCCGCGTCTCGTGCTGCGCTGTGTTCCGCTGCCCGACCGCGACCACCGCGGCCACTACCGCGACCACCAGCAGTACCGTGAGGGCCGTCAGTCCGCTCCTGGCCAGCGCCATCGCCCGCCGATGTTGGCGGACGTGCTCGCCGATCAGCAGGTCCTTCGGCGTGCTCCGTATGACGGCGACGACGTCCGCGACGCAGTCCCGCAGCCGCGGGTCGTCCCGGTCGACGGCCGTGGTGTCGCGCAGCCACCGCAGATCCACCCAGCGCGGCTCCGCCGGGAACGCGCCACGCAACGTCGGCGGCAAGGCTGAGGTCCTGGTCTCGTCGACGTCATCGGCACTCCCACCCCACGGCAACTCGCCATCGGTGAGGACGATCACCATTCGCTCGATGGAACGATGCGCCAGCCACCAACCCGCCTCACGGTCCACCCAGACCGACTGTGCCGCCTCACGGGAGGCCATCAGGATGAACCAGTCGGATTCGGCGAGAGCATGCTCGATCGCCGGCCACAATCCGGGATCGGCGGCGAGGTTGGTCTTGTCCCGGAATACCCGGGATGAACGGAGCTGGTACCACGGTTTGGCGAATCGCTCCAGTTCCCGCTGGAAAATCGGCGCTACCACGCTGTCCCGGCCATGGCTGTAGGACATGAACGCGTCGTACCCGACGGTTCGCCCCGACAGTCGACTCATCCGAGTCGGTTGCTGCGTCACACTGCCATGATCGCGCCGAACGGTGACAGCGCAATCCGCCACCTCGGTACCAGTGGCAGTCCATCCGAGGAGATGCTGGTCAAAGCCCAGAATCGCATTTTCGGCCCACAATGTAGCGGTGGACGGTCGGCACGCTGCCGCGCCAGTTCAGTTTCTCCACGATGTTCGCACGGCCGAATCGGCGGACAGTGGAATGGTCCAGTCCCAACAGGAGGCTGATCTGCCCAGCCGGGTGCCGGCCAAACAGCGAGGCGTCACGGCGGTTCGAGGCCGCCGTCGGGCCGACGGACCTGGGACGACCACCGCTCATGCAGGAACTTCGTCGGCGGATACTTGGCGGCCTCCTTCTCGTCCAGGTCCACTCCCCAGCCCGGCGCGGTCGACGGATACAGATAGCCGTCGACGACGTCCGGTGTGCCGGGAAAGACCTCGTGGGTCGCTTCGTTGTAGGAGTGGGATTCCTGATAGCCGAACGCGGGAGTGGAGACGTCGACGGCCAGGTTGGCCGCGACGCCGACGGGGGAGATGTCGCCGGGCGAATGGAACGCGGTCCGCACACCGAGCAGTTCCGCCAGCGCGACGAGCTTGCGGGTCGGAGTGAGCCCGCCGACCGACGACGTGTGCAGCCGCAACAGATCGACACCGAGGTCACGGATCAGCCGGACCGCATCGTGGACGGAACCGATCTGCTCGCCGACGGCGATCGGCACCGGCGACGCGGCCCGCACCTCCGGCAGTCGGTCATAGAATTCCGGTGCGACAACGTCTTCCAGAAACGACAGCCGATACGGTTCCAGCGCGCGAGCCAGTACGACCGCCTGCTTGGGCGTCAGGCGGCTGTGCACGTCGTGCATCAGGTTGACGCCGTCGCCCAGTCGGGCCCTGGCCGCCGCGAACAGGCCGGGTGTCGTGTGCAGGTACCGCTCGGCGTCCCAGCCGTCCGGATGTGGCGAGCGAGGATAACCGCCGGGCGTGCCCGGCGCGCCGTAGTTGCCGATGCCCGGACCGCCGACCTGGAGCCGTACGTTGCGATAACCCTGGTCCAGCAAGGCTTCCGCGCGGTCCAGGGTGTCGTCGACGGTCGCGCCTGCCGCGTGCGAGTACACCTCGACGGCGGCCCGGCTGCGGCCGCCGAGCAGTTCGTACACCGGCATGCCGGCCCGCTTGCCGGCGATGTCCCACAGTGCCTGGTCGACGCCGGACAGCGCGTTGTTCAGCACGGGACCGTTGCGCCAGTAGGACGAGTAGTGGATCAGGCGCGTGATGTCCTCGATGTCGGCGGGGGAGCGGCCGATGACCAGCGGGCCGACGTGCTCGTCGACCGCGGCGACCACGGCGGTGTACCGCTGGGTGAACGTGGCGCAGCCGAGGCCGTACAGGCCCGGCTCGGACGTGTCGACGCGCACGACGACCAGCGGTATGCCCTCCGGCGCGGTCACCAGCGCGCGGACCGCCGTGACGCGCACGTCGTCGCGGGCCGGCCACGGCGGCAGCACCTGCGGCAGGCCGCCGGATGCGTCCAGCAGCCGGTTCGGATCGGTCATCTCGTCTCCCGTGTCGCGCCGAAGACCCGTAGGTGCCCCATCGAGGACTGGCGGGTCTGCACCGTTACCGGTAGGACTACCAGTTCCGGTCCTGCCGTGCCGTCGGGGTCGGTGATCCGCTCGTGCAGCAGGCGCATCGCGCGGCGGCCCATCTCGCGGGACGGCAGCGAGATCGCGGCCGCGGTCAGCGGCAGTACGTCGAACGGGCCTGCGTCGTCCATGCCGGCGAGGTCGATGTCGCCGGGGATCTCCCGGCCGAGCGCGACCAGGTCCTGTGCGGCCGTGGCCAGCACGTAACCGTTGGCGCACAACAGGACCGTCGGTGGCTGCGGGCCGCCGAGCAGTTCGGCCAGTACCGCGCGGCGGGTGTCGTCGGGCTGGTCGCGGTAGCGGCGGAGCACCGTGAGGTCCGGGCGGACCGGGATGCCGTGCTCGCGCAGCGACTCGATGTGCCCGGCGAGCCGGTCGCGGACGCTGGTCACGTCGGTCTCGTCCCAGAGCGTGGCGATCCGCCGGTGGCCGGCGGTGATCAGTGCTGCCGTCAGGTCGCGGCCCGCGGCCAGGTTGTCCGCGACGACGGCGTCGGTGGCCAGGTCCGGGCGGTAGCGGTCGATCATCACCAGCGGCACGCCCCGCCTGCGTGCCTCCGCGTAGGGGGCGAGCACCTCGTTGCCCTCCGTCGGGTAGACGATGATGCCGCTGACCTGGTGCTCCAGTGCGCCGAGCAACGCCTTTGCCTCGCGGGCCGGGTCCGCCTCGCAGTGGTTGAGGAACAGCCGGTAGCCCACATCGGCACAGACTTCCTCGACGCCGGCGAGCAACTGGCCGACGTGCGGGCCCTGGTGTTGCAGCACGCAGGCGATGGTGCGGTCCCTAGTGGCGGGGATGGCAGGGCGTTCCGCCACGAACGTGCCCTGACCCCTGCGGCGCACGACGTAGCCGTCGGCGGCGAGATCGTTGAGTGCGCGCACGGCCGTTGCGTGGCTGACGTTGAAGCGTTCGCAGATCTCCCGCTGGGTGATGAACGGTCGGCCGGCGGCGTAGTCGCCCGCGGCGATCGCGGCCAGCAGCTTCCGCTTGACCTGCTGGTAGAGGGGGATCTGCGCGCCGCTAGCCTCCACCGCCATCCACGATCGACCTCCCTATGGACCGAGCACCCGGGCAGGCCGGTGACTTTAACATATCCAGACTCCGGTCGATGGCTCCGTCGGGCTCGTTGTGCCGTTAATTCCGAGCTATTGACATGTTAAAGCTGGCGCTCCTATGGTCAACGTCACTCGATCCGGGGTTGACGAGGAGGTCAGCGTGGGCGGACGACGGGTACTGAGCGTGGTCGCGGCGGCCGTTGCCGTGTTGGCCGGGATCGCCGGTTGCAGCAGCGGCGGCACTGCCGGCTCCGGTGGCACGCTGACGATGTGGACGTTCAAGCAGACGCACGTCAAGGCGCTGCAGGACGCGGCGGCGACCTTCAAGGCGCAGACCGGGATCACGGTCAACATCACCGCCTACACGCCGGACGACACGTACACCGCCAAGGTGCAGAGTGCCGCGGCCACGCACAACGTCGCGGACGTGCTGGAGGTGCACGCGGGCGGCGAGGACTTCACGTTCGGCGGCGCCGGCATCCTCACCGACCTGGCATCCAATGTGGACACGGCATGGCGCGGCCGGTTCCTGTCCGGCACCGCCGACACCGGCCTGGTCAACGACGCGGTCTACCAGGAGTCGCTCAACTCGAAGTCGACCCACAGAGGCGTCAAGAAGGGGCAGCTGTTCAGCATCCCCTTCACCGCCGGCACCTTCGGCATCGTCTTCGCCAGCAGGACCAAGCTGATCGCCGCCGGGATCGACCCGACCAAACCGCCGCAGACCTGGCAGGACATGCTCTCCTGGTTCCGGACCACCAAGGCCAAGGACCCGGCCGCGGGCGGCGTCACGCTCGGCCTCAAGTCGTCGTCGACCGGGCTGGACTGGGTGCTCGAGCCGCTGGCCTACGGCTACCTCGGCAAGACCAACTACCAGGCGCTGTTCGGCAAGGACCAGACCCAGGCATGGGGCAGCCCCAACGGCCAGCAGGTGCTCAGCCTGTACAACGGGATCACCCCGTACTGGGCCGCGGGCACCCAGACGCTCGCCATCGACGCCGCGGACCTGGCCTTCGCGCAGGGCAAGTCGGCGTTCGACATCGGCGGCACGTTCACCATGTCCAGCCTGGAACAGGACGGCATGAACCCCAACGACATCGTCGCCTTCGGCCTGCCGGCGGCCACCGGCGGCGCGGTCAGCGACCTGAAGCTCGCCCCGATCGCGCTGACCGGCCTCGCGATCTCGTCGCAGAGCAAGAACCAGGCCGACGCGTTGAAGTGGCTGAACTTCCTCACCACCCAACAACAGGCGGGCACCTTCGCGCAGACCTCGCTCGACCTGCCCGGCACCGACCTCGGCGCCAACGCGAGCAAGCTCGTCGGCCCGCACCTGAGCTCGCTGGAAGCCGTGTTCGGCAACGGCGACAACGCCTACAACCCCGGCGCCAACACGTTCATCAGCCCGGTGTGGGACATCACGGTGGCCGGTGACCTGGTCGTCAAGATGTCGCCGCTGAACGAACTCACCCCGGCGGCGCTGAACAGCCAACTCGGCGCGTACGTAGCCAACGGCTGGAAGTGACCCGTGACCGCGGTCCTCGGCGGGCGCAGGCCCGTCACCGTACGCGGGCGACGGTGGCGGGAGGCGTTGACCGGCTACGCGTTCGTGCTCCCAGCCGTGGCGTTGTTCGCGCTGATGGGGATCTACACGATCGGCTACGGCCTCGCGCTCAGCTTCGCGAGGTGGAACGGGTTTAGTCCACAGTGGACCTGGGTTGGTTTCGGCAACTACCTCGACCTGCTCTTCCGTGACCCGATCTACGCCCCGATCGTGCGGTCCGCCGCCCTGCGCACGCTCGGCGTGATGATCGCCGTGCCCGCGCTGACGGTGGCCGTCGGCTTCCCGCTGGCCGTCGCCCTCAACCGCATCCGGGTCCTGCGCTCGACGTTCCGGACGCTCTTCTTCCTGCCGTACGTGACCGCCGGCATCGCGGTGTTCTACGCGTGGACCTACGTGCTGCAGCCGGACGGGTCGCTCAACTTCATCCTCAGCCACCTCGGGCTCGGCACGCTGACCCAGCCGCAGGGCTTCCTCGGCAACCCGGCGACCGCGCTGCCCACGCTGATCGTGGTGATGTCGTGGAGCGCGATCCCGGTCGCGATGATCCTGTACCTGACCGGGCTCCAGTCGATCGACTCCGCGGTACTCGACGCGGCCCGCGTCGACGGCGCCGGGAACACGCGCACGATGACCGCGATCATCTGGCCGCTGCTGCGCCCCATCACCGCCGCCGTGGTGATGCTCAACATGCGTGACGCGCTCCAGGGCTTCCAGATCTTCCTCGTGATGACCAACGGCGGCCCCGGCGGCCACACCATCGTGCTCGGCCTCGAGGCCTACAACCTGGCGTTCTTCTCCGGTCTCGGGCCGACCCTCGGCCTGGCCAGCGCCCTGGGCTGGATGCTGTTCGTGGTCGCGCTGCTGCTCGCGGCGCTCAACCTCCGGCTCCTGCGGCGGCGCACATGACGGCCGTGACGTTCCATGTCAACCCTGCGGCGCCGGTGGACCGGGTGGTGTCCTCGACCGTCCGGCACCGGCGCCTCTCGCCGCGTGTGGTCACCTACCTGATCCTGTTGGTCTACGCGGCGATCAGCGTGTATCCGTTCGCCGTCATGGTGTCCGGCGCGCTGCAGGGCGACCAGGAGATCCGGCAGGGCGCCCACCTGATCCCGCAGCACCTCACGCTGTCCACGCTGGCCCGGACCTGGAGCGACCTGCACTTCTTCACCTACTTCACCAACAGCCTCGAGGTGACCGGCTTCACCACGCTCGGCGTGCTGGTGATCTACTCCCTGGCCGGCTACGCGTTCGGCGTGCTGCGTTTTCCCGGCCGCAGGGCGCTGTACGGGTTGTTCGTGGCGCTGCTGTTCGTGCCCGGCATCACGTTGCTGCTGCCGGTGGTGATCCTGCAGGGCAAGCTGAACATCCTGGGCACCCATCTCGGGATCATCCTGCCGTTCGTCAACGGCACCGCGCCGTTGTCGGTTCTGTTGCTGACCAACAGCTTCCGTGGCGTGCCGGGCGAACTGCGGGAGTCGGCGCGCTGCGACGGCGCGGGCGAACTGCGCACGTTCTGGTCGATCTACATGCCGTCCTGTCGGCCCGCGCTGATCACCATCGGGCTGCTGACGGCGATCCCCACCTGGAACGAGTACGTGCTGACCAGGGTCTCCCTCAACGACCCGGCCACCTACACGCTGCCGATCGCGCTGCAGAACCTGAACTCGACGCTGTCGCCGCAGCAGAACGTCCTCATGGCCGCGTCGCTCATCATCGTGCTGCCGGTGGTGGTGCTTTTCGTCCTGCTACAGCGATACTTCGTCAACGGGGTGCAGGGCGCCGTCAAAGGCTAGGAGGTCGGCTTGAGGGTCCTGGTAACCGGCGCGGGCGGGCGTCTGGGCCGCGAGGTCGTCGCCCAACTCGCCGCCGACGGCCACCGGGTGCGCGCGCAGGACCGCGTCGAACTGCCGGGCACGGTGGCCGCCGCCACCGACGAGATCGTCACCGGCGACCTGCGGGACGCCGACCTGGCGGCCGGTGCGGTGCGCGGGATGGACGCGGTGGTGCATGCGGCGGCGTTCCCGTCCCCGAATGCCGCCGCCGAGGACGAGGTCTTCACCAACAACGTCGAATCCGCCTACCGCGTGCTCACCGCGGCCGGCCGTGCCGGGGTCGGCCGGATCGTCAACGTCTCCAGCCTGTCCGCGCTCGGCCTGGCCTGGGCGCGGGGCGAGCCGTCGCCGGAACGGGTACCGGTCACCGAGAACCATCCCTACGTCGGCGAGGACGTGTACGGGCTGTCCAAGTACGTGGGGGAACTGGTCGCGGCGACGGTGAGCCGCCGCTGGGGCGTGACCGCGGTGAGCCTGCGGTTTCCCTTCCTGGGCACCGGGGAACGCCTGCGGTACCACCTGTCCCGGGTGCACGCCGATCCCGCCTTCGACCGGGCCGGGCTGTGGGGCTGGCTGGACACCCGGGACGCGGCCCGCGCGGTGTCCTCGACGCTGACCCGGCCACTGGCC
This sequence comes from Pseudonocardiaceae bacterium, assembly GCA_036503065.1. Taxonomy (GTDB): domain Bacteria; phylum Actinomycetota; class Actinomycetes; order Mycobacteriales; family Pseudonocardiaceae; genus DATEPR01. Next base: position 20,757 of record DASXXM010000033.1, read on the forward strand.
GGCCACGTGTCGATCACCGTCACCGCACCGGACACCACCGCGCTGGTGCCGACCGTCGAACTGCTCCGCCGTTACCACCCGACCACGCGGATCGACGCGCCACCGGCCGGCTTCGACGTGCCGTTCGCCACCCGACGCGGCCGCGAACTGCTCGACTTCACACCGGTCCACGCCTGGCGCACGGAGGCGACCCCATGACGAACGCACTCGTGGTGCGCGGCGGCTGGACCGGCCACAATCCCGTCGCGGCCACCGACCGCTATGCCGACGTCCTGCGGCGCGACGGCTACCGAGTGACCACATCGGACACTCTGGACAGCTACCTGGATCACGAACTGCTGCGCGACACGGACCTGATCGTGCAGTGCTGGACGATGGGCACGATCCGCGCCGACCAGGTCGCCGGCCTGTCCGCCGCGGTCCGGGCCGGCACCGGATTCGCAGGCTGGCACGGCGGCATGATCGACGCCTTCCGCGACACCCCCGACTACCAGCTCATCACCGGCGGCCAGTTCGTGCACCACCCCAAGGGTTTCGTGGACTACGACGTGCGCCCCGTCGGCGCACATCCCGTCGTGGCCGGGCTCGGCACGTTCGCCGTGCACACCGAGCAGTACTACGTGCACTTCGATCCGACGGTCGAGGTGCACGCGGTGACCGACTACGTGGACGACCCGGATCTGCCCGGCGCGGCCGGCACCACGATGCCGGTAGCCTGGACCAAAAAATGGGGCGCCGGTCGGGTGTTCGTCACGACCCTGGGCCACCGCATGGCGGATTTCGACGTGCCCGAGACCGACGCGCTGATCACCAGGGGGCTGACATGGGCAAGCCGTTGAGGGTCGGCCTGGTCGGCACGGGCCAGATCAGCGGCGCGTACCTGGAAACACTGCCCGGCCTGGGAAACGTCAGGCTGACCACGGTCGCCGATCTCGACCGGGCGCGCGCGGTCGCCGTCGCCGAGCGCCTGCCCGGCGTGCGCGCGGTCCGGCCCGCGGAGCTGTACGCGGCGCGCGACGTCGACCTGGTGCTCAACCTGACCGTGCCCAGCGCCCACCCGGACGTGGCGCTGGCCGCCATCGCGGCGGGCAAGCATGTGTACGGCGAGAAACCGCTCGCCACGACCACGATGCGGGCGCGCGCGGTCCTCACGGCCGCCGCGGCGGCCGGGGTCACCGTCGGCTGCGCGCCGGACACCGTGCTGGGCACCGGCGTGCAGACCGCGCGGGCCAGCCTGGACGCGGGCGACATCGGCGAACCGGTCGCCGCCACCGCGTTCATGACCACACCGGGGCACGAGCGGTGGCATCCCGCGCCGGAGTTCTACTACCAGCCCGGCGGCGGTCCGCTGCTGGACATGGGCCCGTACTACCTCACGGCGCTGGTCACGCTGCTCGGTCCGATCCGCCGGGTGACCGGCATGGCGTCGGCGCCGCGCGCCACCCGGGTGATCGGCACCGGTCCCCGCGCCGGCACCCGGTTCCCGGTCACCGTGCCCACCCATGTCGCCGGTGTCCTGGAACATGCCGGCGGCGTGCTGTCCACCATGATGATGAGCTTCGAGATCTGGGGCGCGCAACTGCCGCGCATCGAGGTCTACGGCACCGGCGGCACCTTGTCGGTGCCCGACCCGAACGGCTTCCACGGCACCGTCCGGATCTGCACGGCCGACCGTCCGGAATGGACCGACGTGCCCGAGTCCGGCGGCTACCGGGGCGCGGCCAGGGGATACGGGGTCGCCGACCTGGCACGCGCGATCGCCAACGGCACCACCCCCCGCGCGGGCGGCGAACTGGCCTACCACGTGCTGGACGTGATGGAGTCGCTGCTGGTGGCCGCCGAGGTCGGCTCGTGCGTCGAGGTGAGCAGCACGTGCCTGCGCCCACTGCCGGTCCCGGCGGGCGCCCGTCCGGAAGAGGACTGACGAATGGTGAACGTCGGCATGGTCGGGTACGCCTTCATGGGCGCGGCGCACTCGCACGCCTGGCGCACCGCGGGCCGCGTCTTCGACCTGCCACCCATCGCCATGACCGCCATCTGCGGCCGAAACGAGGACGGCGTGCGCGCCGCCGCTGCCCGCTACGGCTGGGCCTCCCACGAAACCGACTGGCGGGCGCTGGTCGCGCGTTCGGACATCGACATCGTGGATATCTGCACGCCGGGGGACAGCCACGCCGAGATCGCGATCGCCGCGCTGCGAGCCGGCAAGCACGTCCTGTGCGAGAAGCCCCTCGCCAACTCCGTCGCAGAAGCCGAGGCGATGGCGGCGGCCGCTGCCGAGGCCGATGGCCGCTCGATGGTCGCGTTCAACTACCGCAGGGTGCCGGCACTGGCGTTGGCGCACAAGCTGATCGCGGCCGGCCGGCTGGGCGAGATCCGCCACGTGCGTGCCCAGTATCTGCAGGACTGGTTGGTGGACAAGGACTTCCCGCTCGTCTGGCGGTTGCGGGCGGAGCGGGCCGGCTCCGGCGCGCTCGGTGATCTCGGCGCGCACGCCATCGACCTGGCGCAGTACCTCACGGGCCGTCGCATCACCAGCGTCGGCGCGCTGTTGACGACGTTCGTCACCGAACGCCCGCTGCCGGCCGAGTCGAGCGGGCTGTCCGCGTCGGGCGGCGCCGGCCGTGGCCAGGTCACCGTCGACGACGCGGCCCTGTGCACGGCCCGGTTCGACGGCGGCGCGGTCGGCGTGTTCGAGGCGACGCGCTTCGCCGCCGGCCGCAAGAACGCGTTCCGCATCGAGGTCAACGGCTCGTCGGGCAGCATCGCGTTCGACATGGAGTCGATGAACGAACTGTCCTTCATGGACGGCACGGAAGACGCGGACACCGCGGGCTTCCGCCGAATCCTGGTGACCGAGCCGACCCACCCGTACCTGGACGCCTGGTGGCCGCCCGGCCACATCCTCGGCTACGAGCACACGTTCGTCCACGAGGTGCGCGACTTCGTCGCCGCCATCGCCGACGGCATCGATCCGGCGCCGTCGTTCGCCGACGGCCTCCAGGTGCAGCGCGTCCTGGCGGCCGTGCGCACCAGCGCCGACGCGGCCGGTGTCCACGTCGCCCCCTGAGAGGTTCAGATGACCCGACCCGTCACGCTGTTCACCGGCCAGTGGGCCGACCTGCCGTTCACCGAAGTGTGCCGGCTCGCGTCGGACATGGGCTACGACGGCTTGGAGATCGCCTGCTGGGGCGACCACTTCGACGTCGAGGCGGCACTGGCGGACGACGCGTACCTGCCCCGGCTGCGCGCGATCCTCGCCGAGCACAACCTGCGGGTGTGGACGATCTCCTGCCACCTGACCAGCCAGGCCGTCTGCGACCACCCCATCGACGAGCGCCACCGCGCCATCCTGCCGGCCCGGGTGTGGGGCGACGGCAAGCCGGAAGGCGTGCGAGAACGCGCCGCCGAGGAGATCAAGAACACCGCGCGCGCCGCGGCCCTGCTCGGCGTGGACACGGTCGTCGGGTTCACCGGTTCGTCGATCTGGCACACGGTCGCGATGTTCCCGCCGGTCCCCGCCGCAATGGTCGACCGCGGTTTCACCGACTTCGCCGACCGCTGGCACCCGATCCTCGACGTGTTCGACAGCGAAGGCGTCCGCTACGCGCACGAGGTCCATCCCGGCGAGATCGCCTACGACTACTGGACAACAGTGCGCGCACTGGACGCCATCGGTCACCGGCCGGCGTTCGGCCTCAACTTCGACCCGAGCCACTTCGTCTGGCAGGACCTGGACCCGGTCGGCTTCCTCTACGACTTCCGCGACCGCATCTATCACGTCGACTGCAAGGAAACCGCGACCCGCTTCGACGGCCGCAACGGCAGGCTCGGCTCCCACCTGCCGTGGGGCGATCCCCGGCGCGGCTGGGACTTCGTGTCCACCGGCCACGGCCAGGTCCCCTGGGAGGCGTGCTTCCGGATGCTCAACAGCATCGGCTACCAGGGCCCGATCTCGGTCGAATGGGAGGACGCCGGCATGGACCGAATCGTCGGCGCCCGCGACGCGCTGGCCTTCGTCCGCGCCCTCACCCGCATCGAACCCCCAACCGCGTCCTTCGACGCCGCCTTCAGCTCGCTCCCCAACAGTCAGTGACGGGCGCCGCGGATACCCCGATGGCCGGCAGGCCATAAGCGGCTTCCACAGTGTGCAACACAGAATAGTGATCGATATGCTCAGCATAACGACCGGGCTTGACCAGGCCACCAACAACAATGGTGGGAATCTGGTTGGCCTGCGAGAAATCGTCCTCGTCCCAGGTGACGATCAACAGGCTGCGATGCGCGAGCGCCCAACGAACATAGCCGTCCAGATTGGCCCGCAACCACCCGTCACCCTGACTGACGGACCCGTCATGCATGTCGTCGGCCAGGTCGGGGATGACGAAGGACACCGTGGGAAGGCGGGTGTAGTCACCGGGAAACGCACGAAACGGCTGGTTGGCCGCGGCCGGCACGGTGGCGAAATCCACCCAGGGATTGTGCTTGCGGGCGTACGAGCCTGCCGAGCAGACGGTGGCGCCCACCGCCGGCAGTCCCTCCGAGTAACCGGCGAAGGTGAGCCCGGCCGACAGTAGCTGAGCACCGAGGTTGGCACCGGGGAAGGTATGCGGACACGAGTCATCCGTCAGCCCGTGAGTGGCGCCGGAGAACAACGCCAGGTAGTTGGGTTCACTCGGATGGCTCACCGCAAAGGACGACGTGAACAACGCGCCCCGCTCGGCCAGCGAGTTGAGATACGGCGCGTCCGGCCGACCGATCACATCAGCATACGAACGGTTCTCCTCGACCACGACCACCACATGATCCGGCCGAGGCACGGCCGGCGCCACGGTGGTCGGCACGGCACTGCTGGTTGCCGATGGACCACTGCTGGTCGCCGCAGGGACAGGGGTGGCCGGTGGGGTGGCGGTTGGCGTGCCACAACTTGCGATGAGACACAGCACGCATGCCACGAAGATGGTCTTCACCGCGTCACCCTTCAGTCTGTCAGCGCAGAGTACCCGGCCGCGCGGAATGACGTGACGACACAAAGGAACCTGCATTCCCGTTCGTCTTGTACAGCATGAGTTGTTGCCGAACGGCCGTG
>DASXXM010000034.1:0-26516 GCA_036503065.1 Pseudonocardiaceae bacterium
GGCGGCCGGCCGATCGTGTGGGACTTCGGCTCCGCGGCGCGGCACCACCAGCTGTACGCGCCGTGGCTGGACGGGGCCAACGGGGCGCGGGCGGGACTGTCCACGCTGCGCGGCGCGATCCCGCCCGCCGCGGGCCGGGCCGAGGACGTGGCCGCGAAGATCTATGCTGAGCTGGCCGAACTGGGCCTGACGAACGAGCCGATCGGCGTCGACATCATCGAACCACCGGTGCTGTTCGCCCTGCAGGCGCTGGGTTTGCGGGTGCTGGACGGGCAGCAGGTCTTCCTGGCCGCACGCCGGATCAAGACCGAGGACGAGATCAGCCTGCTGGGCACGGCGGCCGCCATGGTGGATGCCGCGTACGACGAGCTCTACGAGTTCCTGCGGCCGGGAGTGCGCGAGAACGAGTGCGTCGGCCTGGTCAGCAAGAAGCTCTACGACCTGGGTTCCGAGCACGTCGAGGGCGTGAACGCGATTTCCGGGGAGCGCTGCTCGCCGCATCCGCACGTGTACAGCGACCGCGTCCTGCGGCCCGGCGACCCCGCGTTCTTCGACATCCTGCACAGCCATCTGGGCTACCGCACCTGCTACTACCGCACGTTCGCCGTTGGTTCGGCCTCGATCGCGCAACGCGACGCCTACACGCGCTGCCGCGAGTACATCGACCGGGCGATCTCCCTGGTCCGACCCGGCGCGACCACCGCGGACATCGTGCGCGAGTGGCCCGCCGCGACCGAGTTCGGGTTCGCCGACGAGGAGGCCGCGTTCGGCCTGCAGTACGGGCACGGCATCGGACTGTCCATCTGGGAGCGACCCATCTTCAGCAGGCTGACCTCTCTGGCGCACCCGGAAACCCTCGAGGAGGGCATGGTGTTCGCTCTGGAGACCTACTGGCCGGCCGCGGATGGCTGGTCGGCGGCGCGGATCGAGGAGGAGGTGGTGGTCACCGCGACGGGTTGTGAGGTGATCACCAGGTTCCCCGCGGAGGAACTGCTGGTCGCCGGCCGCCGCTACATCGCGGTGGGCGGACCGCTGCCGACCCTGCGCGACGCCCAGTCCCACCGCAACACCGAACTCGGCAACCCGACTCAGTGATCGGCGACGATCGAACCGAGGCGGTCACCGACGCCAGGGTCGATCACCCGCAGCACGATGCTGTAGACCAGCGCCACGGCGACGACGCCGAGCGTGATGATCGGGAAGCGGTTGAACGGCGCAGGCTGTCCCGGCTGCAGCAGGCTGTACAGCGGATAGACCAGCGCCGCCGCGCCCAGCAACGGCAGGACGATGTGTCGCACGATGTTGAGGTGGTCGCGGTCGTGTCGGAACACGTACACCGGCAGGCCGATGTTGGCCACCAGGTACACGACCGCGATCAGGATCGTGCCCAGCGTCGCCAGATCCCCGAAGGTGACGAGGGGTTCGGAGTTCCAGCCAACCCCGAACGTCAAACCGAGCGCCGCCACGAAGAACACGACGTACGCGACCAGTGGCGTCTGGCCGCGCCCGGTGACCTTCCCGAGCACGGCCGGCAGTAGCCGCTCACGTCCCGCGTTGAACAACAGGCGGGTCTGCGAGTTGGTCGCCGCGATGAGCACGCTGACCGTCGAGGTGAACCCGGCGGCGACGGCGAGGATGCCGAACGCGCCGGCCACGGTCTTGGCCAGGTCGACGAACGGGATGTCCGCCTTGGCGATCGCCGCGGTGCTGTCGTTGAAGCCGACGATCGAGGCGTAGGACACGAACAGGTAGGTGACCGCCATGAGCGCGACACTCGCGAAGATCGCCCGCGGGATGTTGCGCCGTGGATTGGTGGTTTCCTCGGCCAGCGTCGCGGAGTTCTCCCAGCCGACGAACAGGAACACCGCGAGCGGGAAGCCGAGCCCGAGCCCCTTCAGTCCGCCGGGCAGGCGCGCCGGATTGAACGGCTGCAGGTTGATCGAGCCGTGGTGGGTGATCAACAGCGCCACGGACACGATCACCAGCACCGCCATCTCGATCATGAAGAAGGCGCCCGCGATCCGCGTGGACGCCTTGACCCCGGTGATCATGACGACGAAGGCGAAGACGACGAAGATCGCCGCCAGCAGTTTCCACGACACGATGACGCCGAACAGGTCGGACAGCAGCAGTGCGGTGATCGCACCGGTCGCCGCCACCACCCCGGCCAGCGCGATGATGTAACCCACGATCAGCGTGACGGCCGAGGTCACCCCGGGAATAGTGCCCAGGGACCGCCCGATGAAGCTGATGAACGAGCCGGTCGACGGCATCCGCACCGAGAACACCGATAGGGTGTTGCCCAGCAGAAAGATCGCCACCGCCGCCACGAGCACCGTCAACGGCGACGCGATCCCCGACACCGCGACGATTCCGGCGAAGCTGAAGTAGAAACTGAACGCGGGCCCGATGTTGGCCATCGTGGACGTGGCGATGTCGATGACGCTGAGTTCGCCACCACGAAGCCGCTGGACCGCGCCATCGCCCGGCGCCGCTGGTGCCGTCCGCGTCGTATCGCTCATCAGAGGTACCCCATCCCTGCGATCATGTTGCGAACATCATGCCCTGATTCACTCGATACGACCCCGGCGTATTCCGGTTGCGCGCACACCGCGTGAGGTCGACAGTGCGCGTGTGCTGATCCGCCGCGAAGTGCCTGGTGATGAGGCTGCCATCCGTACGGTCATCGCCGCCGCGTTCGCCCGAGCCGACCAGCCGACGCCCGAGGCGGGTCTGGTCGACGCGCTGCGCGCCGGACCGGCCTGGCTGCCGGCCCTGTCGCTGGTGGCCACCGACCCGGATGGCACGGTCATCGGACATGTGCTGGCCACCCGTTGCCGCGTCGACACCGCGCCTGCCCTGGGCTTTGCGCCGTTGAGCGTGCGCCCCGACCGGCAACGCCGTGGTGTCGGCAGTGCCCTGACGCACGCCCTGCTCGGCGCCGCCGACGCACTGGGCGAGCCGCTGGTGGCGCTGCTGGGCGACCCGTCGTACTACCGGCGATTCGGTTTCCGGCCCTGCGGCGACTACCACATCACGCCGCCCGTGGCGCAGTGGCGACCGCACTTCCAGGTCCGCCCGCTCACCGCCCACGACCCGGCACTGCACGGCACGTTCACCTATCCCGAGCCGTTCGACCGCCTGTGATCCCACGTCCGACCGGACATTTCACGGTTGCCATTTTTCGAGTTTTCGCGCTGTCGGCGGATCTCAATGATGGTTATTCGGGATTTGCACAGCGTGTAATTTTCGGTGGGGACCCGGTCAGGGCGACGTGTAACTTTCGAGCGTCCGCCATTCTGTTGACTCGTGGGCGGCGAACTGCCTAATATCAAAGTCACGCGATCGTGGGAGCGCTCCCATCATGACCTAGAGGTGCGGGCCGCCGGCAGGTGCACTCGTCGGCGATGTGTGGATGTGAGCCCCAGCATTATTCAAACCACACGAGGAGTTGAAAGGATGTTGTCACGACGCTCAGGTGGATTGGGATCCACAGCAGCCATGGCGGCTGTTCGGAGGCTGGCACCGTTGAGTACCGGCCTGCTCGTGGCGTTGTTCGTCTTCGGTCCCGTGCCGGCTGCCCAGGGCGCTGTCCTGCCGGCTGCGCAGAGCAGTGTCGTACCGGCCGCGGCAAGCGCCGCCGGACTCAAAGTTCAGGACCGCTCACACGACAACGACAATCCCGATAACACGCTGTACGCGCTTTATCAGATCATCAACACCGGCACGACGGCGGTGCCCTTGAGTTCGCTGACGATGCGGTACTGGTTCACCAACGAGACTCCCGCGGACCCACTGGTATTCGTGTGTAACTGGGCTCAGGTGAACTGCGCCAACACCACGTCCAAGTTCGTCGCCCTCCCATCGCCGGCGACGAAGGCGACCTCGTACGTCGAGATCGGCTTCACCGCCGCGGCCGGATCGGTTGCGCCGGGCCCGGGCACCGGCGAGATCCAGACACAGATCCACCACGCCAACTGGTCGAACTTCAACACGACCGACAGTTACTCGTTCATCTCGGACCCGAGCTTCGTCTACAAGGACACCCAAACCGTGACCCTGTACCTCAACGGAGTCCTGGTCTGGGGCACCGAACCGATGTAGTCGGTCGACATGACAACGGGATGCAGCCCCTGGGTAACAGCGCGATCCACCGAGATCGTGCTGTGTACCCAGGGGTCAGGACGGACCAGCGGGCTTGTGGGCTTTGAGCCCGTACATCAGCGGGACGCGAGGCTCGCTGTCGGGCATCGACCACCAACCGGAGTCGGTGCGGACCATGTGTCCCCAGCGCCGCCACGGCAGTAGGTCGGTCTCGGTGAGACTGCTGATCACCAGTCCGGCTCGCACCAGCGCGGTGACGACCTCGCCAATACCGTGCGTCCATTCATAATGCAGGGTATCGCCGGCCAGCGCCGGGCCATCGGTGTAGCTGTGTGTGCTGTCGCGGGCGAGAGCGCCGCGGCCTTCGAGGTAGTCGTGGCGGATGATCAGATCATCGCCCGGATCCGAGTTCGCGGATGGCCCGATGGCATTCAGCAACGGATGAAACTCGGCAACGTAGAGGAAACCATCGGGCCGCAGCAGGCTCGCGACGACATCGGCCCAGCGCGCCAGGTCCGGCAGATAACACAGCGAACCCTTTCCGGTATACGCGATATCAAACCGTGCAACGCCGAGCGCGGCCGCGGCGTCATAGACGTCGGCCTCGACATAGTCGATCTCCAGGCTCCTCGCTCGCGCGGCGATGCGCGCCTGTTCGACCGTCCTGGCGGAGAAGTCCAGTCCGACCACGCGTGCGCCGCGCATGGCGAGTGCCATCGTCTCGACGCCGAGGTGACATTGCAGGTGGACGACGTCACGGCCGGACAGGTCGCCGAGATCATGCCATTCGAAGGGCGCCATCCATCCGTTCGGGTCACGGGTCTGGATGCCGTAGAACTTGCTCGCGACATGAACAGGCGTCCGTGCGTCCCAGTTGCGTCGGTTGGCGTCGAGCTTCAGCCGAGTTTCGTGGTCAAGAGGCACTGTTCAGAGCTATCACACAACGGCGGTGCCGTGTTGACGTTCAGGTAAGGTGGGCCCGGTGGTGTGACCTTTCTGCCACGGGGAGGTGGGCAGTGGGCCTGGCGTACACACCGCCGTTGGCGGAGCCGTTCTATGGCCGGCAGGACATCCTGGGGCCGATGCGCGAACTGTTGGATCAGCAGTGGGGGCAGGGCCGGCCGTGTTGTATGTACGTGCACGGCCTGGAAGGGCTGGGTGTGTCCAGCCTGGTGGCCCAGTTCTGGAAGGACAATCGGTCGGCGATCGACGGCGTTCTGATCTGGTTGTCGGGACGCAGGCCCGACGGTGGCGCCGTCCCGATCGGCGAACTCACCGGACAGGCGCTGCGGGCACTCGGGGTGCCAGAGGCCGACCAGGGCGTTTCAGATTACGATCGGACCAACGCGTATCAGAATGTGAGCAGGATTCGGCCGTTCATGTTGGTGGTGGACAACTTTGTGCACCCGGACCAGATCATCAGTCTGGTGCCGCCGGACGGGCCGAGGGCAATCATCGTGGCGACCACCCAGTTGGAACGGCGGGCGCTCAAGGCCAGCGGGTTCCGGGGGTTCGCACCGCAGCAACTGACGGCCACCGAATCTCTGTCGTTGTTTCGCGACGGCCTGCACGACACCGCCGGACAATTGACCGAAGCGACACTCCGGCAGTTGGCAGGCGCCTGTGGCGGATTCCCGCTGTTGATCAAGGTATTGGCGGCGCAGATCGAGGGTCGCGCCCGGGTCGCCGAACGGCTGCTGGCCGATCTGGCCGGATCGAAGTTGACATTGCTGGCGCTGGACGACGAGCGGCGGATCGCCAACTGCCTGGATTTCACCTACGCGAATCTGGACGCAGAGCACCAGCGGGCGTATCGGTGCCTGTCGCTGATACCGGGCGACGACTTCGGTATCGAGGCGGCAGCGGTCGCGCTGGACACCGATCCGGATTCGGCCGGCCGGATACTGGACCACCTCGTCGATTTCCACCTGCTGGACTTCCGTGAGCCGATGCGCTACGCCTTTCACGACGTGGTCCGGGACGACGCCCGCCACCGCGGCACGGAGTCGGACACGGCCGAAGTGCGCCGCGATGTCATCGCACGTGTGACGACGCACAGCCTGCGCGCCGCGCTGCCGTGTGCCATGGCGCTGTCCGACCGCTGGTGGGTCGATTCAGTGTCCGACCTGCTGCACCGCTGGTTCGGCGATGACGTGCCGGTCGTGACGCGGCCGCAGGCATTGGCGTGGTTGCACCGCGAGTCGGCCGGTCTGGCGGCCGGCCTGCGCCTGGCTCATCAACACGGACTGCACGAACTGGCGTGGCAGGGCTGTGTCGCGCTGTTCAAGTACCTGCACCTGTACGGGTACTACGACCAGTGGCTGGACACCCATCGCGACGGCCTGGCATCGGCACGGGCCGCCGGTGATCTTCCAGGCGTGATGCAGGTCAGTTCGCAGTTGGGCGCCGCCCACCTGGTGCTGGGTGAACTGGCCGCGGCGCGCGAATGCTTCGAAACCTCGTTGGGGGCCGCGCTGGCTCTCGGGCACGCGTTGGGGGAGCAGAGTGCGTTGGAATGGCTGGGCAAGGTAGCCGCTGCCGCCGGGCAGGCCGAACTCGCCGAGGATTTCTACCGGCGTTCCTGGGAGGTCACCGACCGGGCCACCGAGCAGCAGATCAGCGCCGCTCAGCAGGCGCGGGTCTTCGCGCTGCTTCGGTTGCAGCGCGCCCGGTTGTGGGTGACGCTGGCGCGCTGGCCGGAGGCGCGGGCCGCCGCGGCTGCCGCGTGCGAGTACTTCGACACGCGGCACAAGGAGATCGACAACCGTGCCAAGTGCCTGACGGCCCTGGGCCGGGCGATGCTGGGCGCGGGTGACGCCCGCGAGGCAGTGGCGGCGCTCGGCGAAGCTGTCGACCTGTTCGGCCGGGACGATGCCCGCCGACCGCAGGCCGAGGCCCGATCGTGGCTCGGCGATGCGTTGGCGGCCGCGGGCAGGCCGGAGCGGGCGGCGCAGGTGTTCCGCCAGGTCGTGGACTACTACGACGAGGTGGGCAGCGACAGGTCCGGGCCGATCCGGGACCGGCTGGCCGATCTGGGCTACTGACCCGCCGGCCTGCTGATCGCCACCCGGACCGTGGCCGCGCCGACGCGGATGGTGATCGTCGCGGGCAGGGACGTCCAGTTCCGCCCGTCGGTCAGCCAGCCGTACACCGCGGACGCGCCGAGCGAGCCGTCGGCCGTGGGTGGCAGGGGTTGCTCGGGGCGCAGCGTGAGCTGCCGGCCATTCCGTTGCCGCACAAGACATTCGTCGTTGCGCACTGCGACCGCCATGGCGGCGCCCTGCTGTGCGTGCAGCAGGGCGGCCAGTCGGTTCTCGGTCGCGGTGTCGAATTCGGACACCGGCACCACGATGATCGCGGCGTTGGCGCGCAGCGCGCGTTGCGGATGGTCGTGGTGGGCGACCAGGTGGGTGTCCGCGGTCCGTGGTTCCCGTGCTCGCCGGGTGGGCACGTCGGCCGGCCATCGACGCAGCAGGACCTCGTCCCGGCCGGTCCACGCGTAGTCCACCCACATGGCTCGCACGGGTTGTCGCTCGGGGCGCAGGTCCGCCGCGGCCAGGTGCGGGACCAGCGCCTGAGCCGCTGGTTCCGGTAGCCGCATGAGTTGGTAGAACAGCCGGCGCAGCAGGGTGGCCGACTTGTCGGGGACGGACGTGACCAGCTCGGTGACCAGGGCGAACTGGTTCGAGTCGAAGTCGTCCACGGCAGCGCTGAGCTGTGCGCGGAGTGAACCGCGAACCGACAGTCGCGGCGCGGCCTTGCCGAGCGCGTCGATTGCCGACCCGGGTGCGACCGCGTCGTCGGGGAATGCGGCCAGCATGGTGGGTATGCCGCAGGCCGCCGCATATCCGGTGACGGCCCCGTTGTCGCCGATCACCAGGTCAGCGGCGAGAATTCCTTGTTGCCAGCCTCGTTCTGGCGGAATCAGGCGCAGGCCGGCCCGCAGCGCATCCGCCAGCCATCGGCGGATCTGCGCGGGTCCGTGCGCGAACCACACGTTGGGATGCAGAATCGCGGCCACCACGTGGTCGTCCAGCGTGAGTTCGGACAGGATTTCGCCGATCAGATCCGGGTGTCGGCCGAACAGCGAGTCCGGCCCCCAGGTCGACGAGACGACCACCACCGTTGATGCCGGGCCGGTGCCGAGGGCGTGCCGGAAATCGGTTCGGTGCGGTTGGCTGGCGCGAATCCGGTCGAAACACGGATCGCCCGCGACAACGGCCACTTCCACGGCCGACGGTGTCGCATCGGCGAGTCGGCCGTACTGCTCCTCGTGCGACAACACGAGGGCGGCCGCCGTGACCGTGCCGTTGTGCAACAGCCATTCGGGCGCGAGGCCGTAGACGTTTCCCGTTTCCCGTTTCCCGTTTCCCGTTTCCGCACTTTAGTATATCCCATGCCATGGGACAGCAGGACCAACGGCGCATTGATGGCGTGCAGATTCCCGCTGTGGTGAACGGAGATCGCCAGGTCGAACAACGCACTTGTCGCCTGTGCCCACGGAATCACGATCGCGCCGTCCCGGCGGAGTCGCAATTCGATGTCTGCGGCAATGGCCGAGGCATTGGGGAAGCTGAAGACCAATTGTATCCGTCGGTCGGAATCGAACACGCTGAGCAGGTCGTCGAGCCGGTTCGCGGCGGTGACCGTGTGCACGACGACCAGAATCGTGCGTTCGACGCCGACGGTCGCCCACGGGCTACCAGACATTCGGCGACTCCTACCACGACGACCTCGAAACCGTACTCGAACCGACCCCAGCCCAGCACGCGGAGCAGCGACAACACAACGATTGTGGTCGACACCATGGACCGGGCGACGGAGCCACCGCTTGTGTAACGTTCGGGGCGTGACCGGACCAGTACCGTGGGGCACCCTGCTGGGTGGCGGCGTCGGCATCGTCGGCACGGGTCTGGGCACCTGGCTGAACAACCGGCACGGCATCAAGCTCGCCAGGCTGAAGGACCACCTCGACCGTGCCCAGCAGCGCGAGAACTGCTGTCGGGACCTGATTGCCGCGAGCTACGCACTGAGATCGACTCCCACGGGTATCAACCCGGCCCCGACGCAGGCCGCCATCGCCGAGTTCCGGCGCGCGGCGGCCGGAGTCCAGCTCAGCATCCCGGAACTGGCCGACGGCCCGCTGGCCGCCGCACTGTCGGCAGCGGAGAACCTCGCCAAGTCCCGCACCACGGCAGCCTGGAGCGCGTCGACCACCGAGGCCGAGTCGGCCTACGACGAGGCCATGGCCGTCCTGCTGGCCCGAATGCGGTCCAGCCTCAACCTGCCGAGCCAGTGATCTCGTCGAGCACGGTGCCGTGGTGACCTGGACCGTCGTCGTGGCTTTCGCCGGACTCTGCCTGTTGTTGGCGGTCACGCCGGGGCCGGACACGTTTCTGGTGCTGCGCTACGGGATCACGAGCGTCCGTGGCGGGGCGGCCGCCGCGGTCGGCTGCGGACTCGGTTCCCTGTGCTGGGCCGCGGCGGTCGCGCTGGGGTTGGCCGCGGTCCTCGCGTCGGCCGCGTGGGCGTTCACCGCCGTCAAGGTCGCCGGTGGGCTTTACCTGTGCTACCTGGGCGTGTCCGGGTTCGTACGTCGTGGCGTGGCCGCCCGCCCCGACGGTCCGCCGGTGCGGGCGGGCGCGGCACTGCGGTCCGGCTTGTTCTCGTGTCTGCTGAATCCCAAGGTAGGGCTGTTCTTTCTGGCCGTGGCACCGCAGTTCCTGCCGGCCGGCACGGTGCACGTCGGTACCGTGATGACGTTGGGCCTGATCGACGGCTTGATCGCGGTCGCGTGGCTGGTGGCCATGGCGTTCGTCGCCGCGCGGGTGGTGTCGTGGCTGCGTCGTCCCGCCGTGACCCGGACGCTGGACGGCGTCGGCTCGGCGGTACTCGCGCTGCTCGGCGTCGGCGCGCTCGTCACGATCCTGTAGCGCACGTGCCCATACGGCTGTTCATCGGCGGTTGGATTTGCTTGGTGCGTAACGATTGGGTGGATGCGCATCGGGGCGAGATCTGGGATCGTCGGTCGCGGAGATCTCGTGCGAGAGGCGGGTGGGACAAATGGACGATCGGCGGCTCGTGAGCATGGTGCACCGCGAGGTGACGATGATGCCGCTCGAACAGCAAGCCGTCTCGCTCGTCGAGTTCGAGGTCGACGTGGTGCCGAGCCTGGTCCAGACGGGTGACTACGCCCGGGCGGTCGCCAGGTCGATCGACATCCCGTCCGAGCACGTCGAGTCCTGGGTCGAGGCGCGGCTGATGCGGCAGTTCGTCCTCACCAAGGACAATCCGCCATGGCTGGACATGATCCTCGACGAGGCGTTGTTGCGTCGGGTGGTGGGCGATCACAAGGTGATGGCGCGGCAGCTGCGCGCCATCCTGGAGGCCGCCGATCGGCCGAACGTGGAACTGCGGGTCGCGCCGTCCACCCCGGCCGGGCTGGACTTCGGGTACTACTTCATCGCCGCCGACCAGCACCAGTGGGTGGCCTACCTGGAGGGCCCGACGTCGGTCGTCATCGTCGGGGACGATCCGGACGTCGAGCCCTTCCGGCAGCGAAATTCGCGGCTGAACCGGATCGCGCTCGATCCGGCCAAGTCGGCGGACGTCGTCGCCGCCCACGCGCGGGAGCACGAGCGGGCGTGACTATGTGACCGCCCTATTTGACCGCGCTACCCGGCCAGTTGGCGTTCGCCGGCAACTCGGGCTGGGCACCGCTGAACGCCGGGGCCGCTGACGTCACGCCGCGCAACTGGTACTCCAGCCATGCGGTGGCGTAGCCGAGTTCACCGCCGGGGTTCCCGCCGTTCGCGGCGTTCTGCACCGAGTTGTGATCGGCGCCCTTGCCGTCGGAGTTCTGGATGATCCCCAGCGCGGCGTGGCCGGTCACACTGTTGTAGAAGGCGGTCTCCGTCGACGGACTCGCGATGAGCAGGTCGAGCAGGCCATGGGTGCCGATGAAGAACGCGGGCTGGGTCAACGCGGCCGGGTTGTACGAACAGTCCGCCGCGGTGGGGCAGTCCGGGTTGGCGCCGACGAACGCGGTGTTGGGGAGCGAGAAGGTCAGCAACGCCTTGATCAGCGCGGGATCGTTGGTGGCCGTCCGGGTCGCGCCACCGGCGCCCTGTGAGTGGCCGACCGCGGCGACCTCGGCCACGTCCAGGTTGCCCTGGAAGACGCTGCCCGCCGTGCCGTTCTGGGTGACCAGGTAGTGGGCCGCCGCGTCGATCTCGTTACCGCTGCCGGTGTTGGTCAGTGTCGACGCGATGACGGTGAATCCGTAGGAGGCGAAGTGGCTGAGCAGGGTCGAGTACATGTCCGGCGTCGCGTTGGTCCCGTTGCCCCAGGTGACGATCGGGCTCCTGAACCCGAGTGCCGCATAGTCGGCCGGCCGGTAGATGTCGTAGATCACGGTGCCCGAACCGTCCGACACGGTGCCGGTCGTGGTGGCGAACGGCCCTGCCGCCGTGTAGGTCGCCTCGATCGGGTTGCTGGCCGCCGCGGCGGTGGTGCTCGCGGTGATCCCGAGCCACGCGATCAGCGTCAGGGTGATCACCGTGCGAGCAGCCCGCCGGGCCTTGCTGGACTGTGTCATGACTGTCACGTTACGGCCTGACGTAGGAGACAATGGCGGCATGCCGGACACGACACCCAGCGACCGGGTCGTCCGCGCGCACGCGGACGCGTACGTCACCGCCCTCGCGGCTCTCGATCCGGTGGTGGCCACGATCCTGGGGCTGCGGTCCGGCGACGACCGGCTGCCGGACCTCTCCCCGAACGGACACGACGCCGCGGACGAACTCGCCCGCGCCACCCTGGCCGGGCTGGACGCCATCGAACGGGCCGGCAGCGTGGGCGACGGTGCCGAGCGGCGGTGCGCGCGGCTGCTGCGCGACCGGCTGACCACCAAACTCGCGGTCAGCGAGATCGGCGAACACCTGCGCTCGGTGGGCAACATGATGAGCCCGGCGCAGACCGTGCGGCGGGTGTTCACCATGATGCCGACCGACACGCCGGACGACTGGGCGGTCATCGCCCGCCGGATGTCCGCGGTGCCGGCGGCGTTGACCGGCTATCGGGCCACCCTGGCCGAGGGCGCTCGACAGGGTCTGTTGGCCGCGTCCCGACAGGTGGTCGCGGTGGTCGACCAGTTGGCCGAGTGGATCGCGGCCGGCGACGGGCGGGGCTGGTTCGCCGAGTTCGCCGCCCCGGCCCAGGTGTCGCCCGCGGTGCGCGCCGAACTCGATCGCGGGGCCGAGGCCGCGATCGGCGCGGTGGTCGATCTGCGGCAGTGGCTGGCCGAGGAGTACCTGCCGCGCACCGAGTCGGTGCCCGACGGGGTCGGCGCGGACCGCTACCGGGTGCTGGTGCGGTTTCGCACCGGCGCCGACCTGGACCTGGCCGAGGTATACGACTGGGGCTGGTCGGAATACCGACGACTCGACGCGGCCATGGCGACGCAGGCCGATGTGGTGTTGCCCGGTGCAACCGCGCGCGAGGCAATGACGCATCTGGACACCCACGGCACGGCGGTGACCGGCGTCGAGGAGATCCGCCGCTGGCTGCAGGAACTGTTGGACGCCACCGTCGACGAGTTGGACGGCACGCATTTCGACCTGTCCGATCCGGTGAAGGTCGTTCAGGCGCGGATCGCGCCGAAAGGCAGCGCGGCGGCGCCCTACTACAGTCGGCCCGCGCTGGATCTGTCCCGGCCGGGCCGCACCTGGCTGCCGGTGGGCGGCCGTACCCGGTTCCCGGTCTGGAAACTGGTCAGCACCTGGTACCACGAAGGCGTGCCGGGTCACCACCTCCAGTTCGGACAGTGGGCCACGATGTCCGGCGAATTGTCCACGTTCCAGACGAATCTCGGCTCGGTGAACGCGAACTCGGAAGGCTGGGCGCTCTACGCGGAGCGGCTGATGGACGAACTGGGCTACCTAGCCGATCCGGCGATACGGCTGGGCTACCTGGAAGCCCAGATGCGCAGGGCGATCCGCGTGATCATCGACATCGGCATGCACCTGCGGCTCGCGCTGCCCGCCGACGCCCCGCAGGCCGCCGGGCAGACCTGGACGCCGGAGCTGGGCCGGGAGTTCCTCGGTGCGCACACCGCCCGGGACGACGAGTTCCTGGACAGCGAGATCGTGCGCTACCTGGGCATACCGGCCCAGGCGATCTGCTACAAGGTGGGCGAGCGCGCCTGGCTGGCCGGCCGCGCGGCGGCCCGGTCGGCCCGTGGCGCCGACTTCGACCTCAAGTCCTGGCACACGTCCGCGCTCGCACTCGGCTCGCTCGGCCTCGCCGATCTGACCGACGAACTGTCCCGCATCTGAACTGCTGATGCGGTGGGCGTGCACAGCAGTTGTTCACCTGCTGTTCACCTACGTGGTGTGCACTGCGCCAGTCGTGTGTCGCGACACGTGAGGAGGACTGACAGATGAGCTCCGATCCCTCCCAGGACGCCGTGCCAGGACAGCCCGATCAGCTCAGGTCCCAATTGGACGAACTGGCCGGACGGTTGGCCCGCGACTACGCCGACGTGGCGACCGACACCTTACGTTCCTATGTTCGCGCCGAGTCCGATCGGTTCGCCGACGCGCGGGTGCGCGCGTTCATCCCGGTATTGGTCGAGCGGGCGGTGCGTGGCCGGCTCGGCCAGCACCCCGCGCTGGCCACGCCATAGCCTCCGCCAATTGGCACAACGCGGCCCGGCCGATCGCTGTTTCGAGTTTCGGTCGGCCGGGGTAACGGCGTGGCCGGCTGAGCCGGCCGCGCCGTTGGCCCCATGCGAATACCGCCGGCGGTACTGGTCCGGTGCGCCTACACCCGCCTGCCGCCTTGTTGTTACTTCCCCTTTCGCCCCTTCGGCTTTCCGGCGTCGGCCTCGAATGCCTCGATGATGGTGGCCGGGATACGTCCGCGCTCGGAGATCTCGTGGCCGTTCTTCCTGGCCCACTCACGGATGGCCTGGGTCTGCTCCCGGCTGCGGCCGCTGCCGTTGGCGGCGCCTGCCGCGGCGGACGTGGCCGCGCCGCGCTTGGCGCGCCCGCCGGTGCGTCGGGCCGAGCTGATGAACTCGGCGAGGTTGTCCCGGAGTTTTTCGGCGTTGTCGTCACTGAGGTCAATCTCATAGACCACGCCGTCCAGGCCGAAGGTGATGGTCTCGATGGTCTCGCTGCTGGTGCCGTCCAGGTCGTCGATGAGCTGGACGATGGTCTTCTGTGCCATGTGCTTTCTTCGTGCCTTTCCAGGGTGCGAGCGGATCTCTGGGGTTAACGTGGACGGCCATGGCCGTACATGGTGGATAGTGTGCCGCAGTATATGACCGGCCGGTGCTATCGGGTCCATCCGCATCGCCAAAAGGCGATCAGAAGGTGACCTGTTTCTCAGATGGGTAACTTGCGTGGTTAGTCGACCCGACCGCGAACTTTTCATCAGTCGGATGACAAGTTGCACGGATGTGTACGGACTCAAGCAATGACCCCACCGGGGCCTCGCCATCAAGGCGGACCGGCCACCCGCGCGATTAGTCCGATATGCCTGATATCTTCATCAGGCGCGGTCGAACGTATGTGCGAACTGTCCCCAGGACTGTCCACAGCTGTGGATTGTCGACCGGCGGTGCGTCGACCGGTGTGACCTGGCCTCAAGGTCGTGCTCGGACGGCGCTCGGATCACATTCGTTGACAAACGTGAGGGCCATCACTAGCTTCCTGTGAGTAGGTTCGTCTACCTGAAGAGTGTTCAGATACACGTCAGTGTTCATATATATGAACATGTGGACGTTCGGTGGGAACCCCGCCGTTCCGCCGGATGGTTCGCGAGAACTGTCTAAGGAGGAAGTGCAATGTCGCACAAGCAAGTTCGAGGACGATTGGCGCTCGCCGGTGTCGTAGCCGCCGCGCTCGCGCTGGTCTTCTCGTTCCTGTCCTGGGGATCGGCGGACGCCGGGGTGGTCGGCGCGGCCGCGGCACCGGCAACGTCGACCACCCCCGCGTGGACCGGATCGTTCGCAAACTTCCACACCGCCGCCTGGAATTCCCAGTGGGGTACGACATCCGACACGGCCCAGTGCAAGGGGGCGTCCGGAACGTTCGGCTGCAACTGGGGATACGGCAACCTGCAGGCGGTGAACGACTCGAGCGCACCGGGAACCGGCCCGGCGCTCAAAGCCACTTATCCAGCCAACAGCGGACCGCCGAGTTGTTTCCTGACCGTTTCGGGGTGTGTCCTTGGCGGCGGCCAGTTCTACCAGGACCTGACCACCAACGGTCAGACCGCACTGGCCAGCAGCCAGAGCCTGGATCTGAAGTACGACTACAACTTCCCGGTCGGCTTCGACTTCGGCGGCCAGGACGCCGGCAAGATGCCCGGCCTGTGGGGTGGTGGCGTGCCCGGATGCGAGAGTGGTGCCCAACACTGCGCGCAGGGTTGGTCGACCCGTTACATGTGGCGGGGCGGCAGCACGACCGCGCCCAAGGGCGAGGTCTACTTCTACACGTCGTCCGGCTCCGGCTTCGGCGCAGAGTTGTGCAACGGCAACTGGACGTTCCCGGCCGACGGCCAGTGGCACTCGATCGAGCAACTGGTGAACATCAGCACGGGTTCGATCACCGTGTGGAGTGACGGCAAGAACGTCTGCCAGCTCACCGAGCCGTTGCCGGGCGCGAACTCCGGCGTGTTCTATTCGACGTTCCACGGCGGTCACGACCTGTCGTGGAGCCCGAAGAAGACCACCAGCGCCGAGTTCGCCGACTTCAGTCTGGCCACCGACGGCCCGCAGACCAGCGGCGGCGGCACGACCACGACCAACCCGCCGACCACGACCAACCCGCCCACCACCAACCCGCCGACGACGACCACCAACCCACCGACCACCACCACAGCGCCGCCGACCACCACAACTTCCGGCAGCGGCGGTCCCTTGCCGGTGACCATCGCGCATACCAAGAACTTCGACTCCGGCTACACCGACACCGTGAACGTCACGAACAACACCGGCAGCGCGGTCAACGGCTGGAACGTGCAGTTCGATCTCGACTCCAGCATGAACATCGAAAGCGCGACCAACGTCACGTTCGCCAATACCGGCAACCACTACACGCTGACCAGTAACGCCGCGGCCGCCACGATCGCCGACGGCGCGACCGAGACGTTCCAGTTCAGCGGCGACCAGGGCACCGCCTACCTCCCGCCCACCAACGTCACCGCCAACGGCGGCTCCGGCGGAGGCGGCACGACCACAACGACCCCACCCCCACCCCCAACCACCACTACAACCACCCCACCCACGACCACAACGGCGCCACCCACCACCACAACCGCGCCACCCACGACCACGACGACCGTCCCACCGACCACTACCACCACGACCCCGCCGACCACCACGACCGGACCGGGTGGCGGTGGCGGCTTCAACCAGGCCCAGATCGACAGTGCGGTCGCGGCTCCGCTGTTCGCCTTTGCCGCGCCGACCTCGGCGGTACCCCGCCCCGGCACCAACCCGGCCAACATCGGTGCCGCCAAGGTGGTCTACTACCTGGCCCTGGTGGACCGGCAGGCGCCGGGCACCAAGGCCACCAACGGAACCACCGTGGACAGCGCGCTGCTGGCACAGATACACAACATGATCGCCGGCGGCAACGAACCGGACGCCGACGGCGGCCTGGAGATGTGGGCACAGGCGCCGGTCGCCCAGGCACTGCTGCTGCTGAAGAACGGGCCTGCCTGGTCCGAACTGTCCGCGGCCGACCAGAACAAGGTGACCCTGCTGGAAGCGGCCATGGGCTACGGCAGCAACTACACCTACAACGACGCCAACAGCTTCTCGTCCGGTATCTGTGGTTTCGGGAACTTCGCCAAGACCAACAACCCGAACTACCGGGACGGCGGTGTCGACACCGAGATCGCGGCCATCCAGTACTTCGGCGCGTCCACCTGGGACTCGATGCTGACCGGCTTCAACGACGCGACCGTCACCTCGCAGCTCAACGCGGCGGGCCTGACCAACGCGGGCGGCTGCTTCAACACGGTCGGCAGCGGCGCGAACTCGGCGATCGGCAGGGCGTTCGTGTACCAGGGGCACCACTCCAGTGACCTGATGGGCATCTGGAGCACGATCGCCGGCAACACGTTCGACAAGACGGCGCAGAGCACGGTCAGTCCGGCACACATCGCGGACAACACGACCAGCCCGGAGGACGGGAAGTGCTGCATGGGCCACGAGTTCAGCTCAACGGACTCGCAGGGCCTGCGCAGTTCCGCGCTCTACACGTTCGAAGGCTGGATGAACGTCACCGGCAGCCGGGTCACCATGCTGGCGCTCGGCAACTTCAACCTCGCCGGCGCGAGTGAGTCGGCCTATCACATCGGCACGCTGGACCTCAAGTACAAGCTCGATCACGGGTACATCAGCCATGCACTCAACCAGAGCAACATCCTGGTCGACGACCACGGCAACCCGTCGGCGGACGGGCCCAACGTGAAGGGATTCCTGTACGACTTCGACGCCTACACCGTGGTAGGCAATCCGCTGAGCTGAGTGATCCACTCACGCTCACCGGGGCGGGAGGGGAATCACACCATTCCCCTCCCGCCCCTCCCGCTCAACTCGTGAAAGGCATTGTCATGCCTGGACTCCGCAGGCTGGTCGCGCCGCGTTGGCTGGTCGCCCTGGTGGTACCGGCGCTGGCCATCGTGGCCGTCCTCGTCGTCGCACATCCCGGCTCACCGGCCCCGGCAGCAACTGCCACGCCGACCGACCGACTCGCACCGCCGATCGGCGGCATCACCTGCGATCAGGTCGACCACCGGAACGCGCCGGTGGCCGTGCACCTGACCATCCTGATCCACGGCCAGGCCAGGGACATCCTGGCCAACGTCGGCACCTACAACGCGCTGGTCGCCTATCCGTCCAGCGGACCGGTGGTCACCAGGGCCGACTGCTACTACTGGCTGCACACCGGCCAGGCCGACGGCGTCGTCCACGCCGATCCGCCGGCACCGCGCGCGTTCACCCTGGGCGACTTCTTCGACGTGTGGCACCAGCCCCTCGGCACGAACGCGGTCACCTCGGCCGAAGGCGCGGTCACCAGCTACGTCAACGGCCTGCGCTACACCGGAAATCCGCGCACCATCCCGCTCACCCAACACGCGGCGATCCAGCTCGACGTCGGCCAGGACGTGGCGCCGATCCCGTACACCTTCCCGAACGGGGACTGAATCAGTTCCGGTAGTTCCGGGCGATGTCGCGAATCTCGTCGGCCAGTTTCTGTTGGACCTGGACGAAGAACCGGTCGTTGCGCAGCACGGGCGTCCGGTCGCGCCGGCCCGGCTTCTCACGTCGGAAGACCGAGAAGCAGTCGGTGAAGTCCGGGCCGCCCCACGGGATCAGTTCCTGGACAACGCACCGGAGCCCGGCGTCGCGACACAGTTCACGGAACCGGGCCGCGGACACCCCCGGGTCGCGCCAGTGCCCGTTCGCGATGGTCAGCTCGCCGCTGTTCCCGTCGCGATACGCGCCGAGATTGGAATGGTGGAACGCGCCGGTGGCACCCGGTCTGAGCTTGCGCCCCAACTGGTCCAGATAGGCCGCGATGACGCTCTCCTCGGCGTGGATCAGTGAGTCCCAACTGAACACGAAGTCGACCGACCCGTCGTCGACCATGGCGAGCGAGCGCCCGTCGTTGACGTGGTACTCGATATGTTCGATATCGGCGAACCGTTCCCGGCACGCTTCGATGCACCGCTCGGTCAGGTCCACCACGGTCAGCCCGGTGCACGACCGCAGCAGATACTGCGTCACCCGGCCGAAACCGGGCGCAATCTCCAGAATATGCCCGGCCGGCAGGAAACTGCTGATTCTGGGCAGAATCGCCCATGCCCACATGGCTTCGGTGCCGCCGTAGCCGACGGACCACTCATCACCCCCGGTCGACCAGTCGTGGTTCGACCACTGCTCACGATTGTCCTGGACGCTTGGCATTCACATACCTTTGGCCGCGCCGGCCCGCCAGGCAAGGTGTGGACCACTCGAATCGCTGCCGGTCGGTGCGTTCTGTCCCGCTGATGTGGAATTGTTCGGTTGTCGCGGGCGCCGGACGGGGGAGTCGTACATGGTGGTGGGGTCAGGGGAGCGGAGCGCGCTGCGGCGGGGGCGGGTGGCCACCTCGCTGCTGTTCCTGTTGTTCGGTACCGCCCTCGGCACGTGGACCAGTCGCATCCCCGCGGTCAAGGCCCGGCTCGGCCTCAGCGACGGCAGCCTGAGCATCGCCCTGTTGGCCTTCGCACTCGGCGCGATCGTCGGCATGATCGTGCTGGGGCGGCTGGTCGACAGGTTCGGCAGCACCTCGGTGATGGTGCCGATGGCGCTGGGCGAGGGAGCGCTGCTCGTGCCGGCGGCCTACGTGCCGAGTCTGGTCACGTTGGCGGCGGCCCTGTTCGTGTTCGGCGCGGTGCACGGCACGTTGAACATCGCCATGAACGCCAACGCGATCGAGGTACAGCGGGCCTGTGGCCGGCCGATCATGTCCTCGTTCCACGCCGTCTACAGCATCGGCGGCTTTCTCGGCGCGGCCGTCGGTGGCCTGTTCGCCCGCGCGGACCTCGGCGCGGGCGTCACGTTCCTCGCGGTCGGCGGCCTTGTCGTCGGGTTGGCGGTGTGGGCGGCGCTATGGGCACTGCCAGCAGCACTGACGGTGCCCACACAGCGCCTTGAGCCGGACCTGACCCTCGATCCGCCTGCCCGCCGCCGCTTCGACCTGTTGTTTCTGGGGATCCTGGCCATGTGCGCGCTCGTCGGCGAGGGCACCGCAGCTGACTGGAGCGCGGTGTACACGCACGAGAACCTGGGTGCCGCGGCTGGTTTCGCGGCGGTGCCGTTCGCCGCGTTCTCGATCATGATGACCGTCGGCCGGTTGCTCGGCGATCGCCTGGCCGCCGCGCTCGGGCCGGTGCTGTTGGTGCGTTGCTGTGGGGTGCTGGCCTCGGTCGGCATGACGGCCGCCCTGCTGATCGGCCGGCCGATCGCGGCGGTGATCGGCTTTGGCTGCCTCGGCGCGGGCATGTCCTGCATCGCGCCGCAGGTCTACTCGGCCGCGGGCAACCGCGACCCGGCGCGGGCGGGCCGTGCGCTGTCCCAGGTGGTCAGTCTGGGATATGCCGGTTTCGTCATCGGCCCGATCCTCATCGGCAGCGCCAGCACGGTCGTCGGCCTCCCAACGGCATTGGCGCTGCCGGCCCTGCTCGTCCTGTTCGTCGCGGCCGCCGCGTCCGCGCTGCGCCCGCCTGTCTCAAGGTGAGACATCCCGCGGCTCATCCGATGCCTACGGTGAGGAGATGGCGACCACCACCACACGGCAACCCGGCACGGTCCGGCACCTGGACACCCCGGCTGCCAACGCGCTCGCGGATCTCGCCTCGATGCTGGACGACCTGCAGACGATCCTCTACTGCTGCGAACGCCTCGTCGCCGAACTCGATCCAACCACCGACGCGCCCGACCCACTCGTGGTCGAATCGGTGTGGCTGGCAGCCGTGCGGTCCTACGGCCGGTGCTTCACCGATGCCGGCCGTGGCATGGCGCTGACCGAGGACGACGTCACCGGGACATCGCTACAGGGCGAGGTACTCGAATGGCACCGACTCCTGCGGCGCCTCGACGAGCACTACCGGTCGTATCCGCACGGCCAGTTGTCGGTAGGTGCGGCAGTGGACCCGGACGGCCAAGCGACCGGAATCGCCATCACGTCGGTCGACCAGCCGCCACCGGACGACCGGACGGTCCGCCAAACCGGTGCCATGGCCTACGAACTGAGCCAGTTGGTCGAACGACGCATGGCCGACCAACAAGAACGCGTACTCACCGCCGCCAAGGCGCTGTCCGCCACAGAACTGGGCCGACTACCGCTGATCGACATCGCCGGAGCCGAGTAGCAGGTTGCTGTTTGCTGTTTGCTATAGCATCCTCGGCAGGATTCATCGTGGCGAGTTGCTGTTTGCTATAGCTTATTGCCGAGCCGGGATGCTGTTTGCTATAGCATGCCTGGTCGGGCTCGTTGGGGTGATTGCAGGTTGCAGTTTGCGGTAGCGTATTTGCCCGGGTCGGAAAGCGGTTTGCTGTTTGCTATGGCGTACCCCGCCAGTGGACGCGATCGTGGGCTATTTGCTGTTTGCTATAGCATCCTAGGTGTCCTTCATCGCGGTGATCGCGGCCGGGTCCGCGTACTCGTTCTCGTGGCCCGGCTGGCTGTGCTGGTCCGTCGCAGATCGCCGGCCAGCGGCAATGCCTGGTCGGGCTCGTTGTGACCACTTGCTACTTGCTACTTGCTACTTGCTACTTGCTACTTGCTACTTGCTACTTGCTACTTGCTACTTGCTATACCGTACTACCCGGTCGAGATGCTGTTTGCTATGGCATGCATCTGGCTGCCCTGCCTTGCAGGACCGCTGCCGTGCTTGCCGGATCCGTGCCGTGCCGGATCCGTGCCGTGCACGGCACGGCACGTCGAGGCCGACCAATGGTCTTCCGTTTGCTATAACATATTGATTCGACCTCGCCGAGCCACCTTTGCTGTGGCGCGCTTGTTTTGGCGGGTCGTGCTATTTGCGGTTTGCCATAGTGTGTCTGGTTGGACCGGTCGGCTCGTGTTGCTATTTGCTATAGCGTGCTTGGGCTGGTTGGCATCGCCGCGGCCGAGTGACGGTCTACCGTTTGCTATGACGTACATGCATCTTGGTGCGGTCCGGCTGACCGAACTGTTGGCCGCGGGCGAGGTGTCGGCCGCCGAGTTGACCAGGCAGGCGCTCGCCGGGATCGAGGCCAGCCAGCCAACGCTCAACGCGTTCCGCGTGGTCCGCACCGTCGCCGCGACGGCCGAAGCGGCCGATGCCGATCGGCGGCTGCGGGCCGGTGAGCGAAACCCGCTGCTGGGCCTGCCGGTGGCGATCAAGGACGACCAGGACCTCGCGGGCGAGCCGACCGCGTTCGGCTGCGTCGGCGCCTTTCCCCCGGCCGCCACCGATTCCGACGTGGTGGGGCTGCTCAAGGCGGCCGGCGCGATCATCGTCGGGAAGACCAACGCGCCGGAACTGGGGCAGTGGCCCTTCACCGAGGGCGTCGCGTTCGGCGTGACCCGCAACCCGTGGCACCTGGACCACACGCCGGGTGGATCGTCGGGCGGTTCGGCCGCCGCGGTCGCGGCCGGTGTCGTGCCGATCGCGGTCGGGTCGGACGGTGCCGGTTCGATCCGGATTCCGGCTGCGTGGACGCATCTGGTCGGGATCAAGCCGCAACGCGGGCGGATCGGCACTGAATCGGACATGTTCCACGGTGTCAGTACCTGCGGTCCGCTGGCCCGCACCACCGCGGACGCCGCGCTGCTGCTGGACGTGCTGGCCGGCCAGCGTCCGGACGCGCCGGACAGTTTCCTCGCCGCGGCCGGTCGCCCGCCGGGTCGGTTGCGGATCGCGTTGTCGGTCCGCCCACCGTTCACCGGGTACCGGTCCCGGCTGGACCCACGGGTGCGGGCGGCGGTGGTGAGCCTGGCGCGGGTGCTGATGGAACTGGGTCACGACGTCATGGTCGCCGAGCCGCGCTACGGACTGGTCGGCCTGAACTTCCTCGCCCGCTCAGTGGGCGGCCTGCACGAGTGGGCGGCGAAGGTGCCCGACGTCGGCCTGCTCGACCCGCGCACCCTGCGCAACATCGCCAACGGCCGCCGCTTCGGCCGGCACCTGCACCCGCTGACCAGGCCCACCGCGTTCTGGTCCGAACGCCAGGTCGGCCGGATCTTCGACCGGGTGGACGTGGTGCTCGCACCGAGCACCGCGGTGCTGCCACCTGCGGTCGGCGCGTGGTCGGGGCTGGACTCCGGGGCACTGAACCGGGCCATGGTGTCCGGTTGCCCGTACGGCTGGCCGTGGAACGCGCTGGGGTGGCCCGCGGTGAACGTGCCGGCCGGACTCACCGCCGACGGACTGCCCGTCGGCGCCCAACTGATGGGCACGGCGGGCACTGAGGCCCGCCTGATCTCCCTGGCGAGCCAACTGGAACAACACCAACGTTGGTTCGACCGCCACCCGCCCGCGAGTTGCCCGCGCTGAAATCCCAACAAACGGGCCGGGACCGGATCCGACGACCCGGTCCCGGCCTGCGGGCTATTCGACGATCTCGACGGCGCCGGACGGGCAGACGTTGCCGGCCTCGCGCGCGGCGGACCGATCGTCACCGTCGGGACTGGCCTGGAGCACCTGGACGAGGCCGTCGTCGCCCTGGTCGAAGACGCCGGGCGCGGTCAGCGCGCACAGGCCGGCCCCGATGCAGACGTTCCGGTCGGCGGTCACCCGCATGGCCACTCCTTTCGCCGCGGTCACCAGGTGACCGGGAGTTCGTTCACACCCTGGATCGTGGTGCCGGGGCGCAGTGTCAGTTGCTCGACCGGCACCGCGAGGCGCAGCGTCGGAATGCGGTCGAACAACGCCTTGATGATCACTTCCAGTTCCAGGCGGGCCAGATTCTGCCCCAGACACTGGTGTACCCCATAGCCGAAGGCGATGTGATGGCGGGCCGAGCGGTGCACGTCGAAGGCATCGGGGTCCTCGAACACCGAGCTGTCGCGGTTGGCGATGGAGTTGGTGACGATCACGCCCTCACCGGCCCGGACGAGCTGTCCGTCGATCTCGATGTCGGCCGTGGCTACGCGGCCGCCCGCGATGTCGGCGATGGCCAGGTATCGCAACAGTTCCTCGACCGCGCCGGGCACCAGGCTCGGGTCGGCGCGCAGCGCGGCGTGCTGGTCGGGGTGGGCCAGCAGGGTGATCACGCTCAGCGAGGTCATCGAGGCCGTTGTCTCGTGGCCCGCGATGAGCAGCAGCATCGCGGTGGAGACCAGTTCCGGCCGGTCGATCTCGCCGTTGGCGAACTGCTCGACGATCAGGCTGCTGAGCAGCCCTGGCTTCGGTTCGGCCTGCAGCTTGGTGATCAGGTCATCCAGGTAGCCCGCGAGGTCGTCGCGTGCGGCCGTCGCATCGGCCGCGTTCGTCGACTGCACCAGTCGCCTGCTCGCGTCCTGGAAGAACTCGTGATCCGCGTACGGCACGCCGAGCAGCTGGCAGATCACCATGGACGGCACCGGCAACGCGAACTTGCTGACCAGGTCGACCGGCGGCCCGGCGGCCAGCATGTCGTCGATGAAGCCGTGCACGATGCGCTCGATGTCCGGGCGCATCCCCCTGACGCGCTTCACGGTGAAGTCGCTGATCAACATCCGCCGTTTCGGGCCGTGCTCCGGCGGATCCATGCTGATGAACGACTTGTTGCCGTCCCGGATGGTCTGGAAGCGCGGCGAGGTGGCGGGGAAGTCGTCGCTGGTCCGGTCGGCCGACAGCCGGGGGTCGGCCAGCAGCTTGCGGGCCGTCTCGTGCCTGGTCACCACCCAGGCGGGGCGGCCGTCGAAGAGGGTTACCCGCTGCAGTGCGTCCGGTTCGTCCCGGAGTCGGGCGTATCCCTCGGGGAGCTGGTAGGGGCAGGTGCGGTCGTTCGGGAAGGCGGGGGCGCCTTCGGTTTGGGGCGTCGTAACTGTCTCGGTCATCGATCCCCTCGAATCCGTAACGTAAGGAACTATTAGTTCTCTAATTGCGACGCTAGGGTGTGCCAACAGGGAACGCAACGAACTCTCAGTAAACTCTCAGGAGTCACGCTGTCACTGAACGTCGTTGACCATCGCAAGGGGCCTCGCCGCCGTGGCGAGGAACTGGAGCACGCCATCCTGACGGCGACGCTGGCCGAACTCACCGAGGTCGGCTACGCAGCGCTGACCATGGACCGGGTCGCCGCACGGGCTCGCACCAGCAAGGCCGCGCTGTATCGCCGCTGGTCCGGCCGTGCCGAACTGGTGATCGACGCGTGCTGCCTGTTGACCAGCTCCGAAGTCGACCTCCCCGACACCGGCGCGCTCCGCACCGACGTGATCGCGCTGCTGCGCGCGATGTCCGCGAAGATGGCCAGCCCACTGGGCGGCATCCTGCGCGGCCTGCTCGCCGAGATGACCCGCGATGCCGAGTTCGCCCGACTGGTCCGGGAACGCGTCTACACCGCGGGTCCCGCGAAGATCCACGTCATCCTCGAACGTGCCGTCGAGCGCGGCGAGGTCGAGCCGCGGATCCTGGGCTCCCGGCGGGCCACGGTCGCGACCGACCTGGTGCGCAACGAGTACCTGCTGTTCGGCGCCCCCGTCGCCGACGAGGTCATCGCGGACATCGTCGACGACGTGTACCTGCCACTGGTCCGGAAACCCGAATGACGGCGGTGGCGCGAGCCACCGCCGTCACCCGTCACACGTCGGTCACCAGCCGACGGCTACCACCATGTACTGCGGGTTCTGGACGCCGATGTTCGAGGACTGTCCCGCGAAATCGTCGTACGGGAAGCCGTACTGCTTGGCGTTGATCGAATTCTGGTGCCAGAACTGCGCGTAGTAGTTCGCCGGAGCCGACTTGTAGTACTGGGTCGGATCCTGCTGCTGCGCCGTGGTCAGCCCGGCCACGTGCCGGTTGAGCCCGGCGCACAGCTGCGGGTTGGCGGCCAGCGTGCCACCGCAGCCGAAGATCTGCGCGGTGGTGTCGCTGCCGTCGCCGTTGGCCGCCGCGTAGCTGCTGAAGTAGTTCGCGAACTGGCCGCCCGGCTGGAACACCGGGTCGTTGCCCGGCGACGGGATGCCGAACGGCGCCTGGTCGGTCGCCAGCGACTTGAACTCGGTCGGCACCGAGTTCTGGAACCGCTGGAACGTCGACGTCCGACTCTCCTGGAAGGTGGCGAAGTTCTCGCCGATCTCCTGCTCCGAGCCGTCATGGGCGTGCACGAGCATGGCCAGCTTGATGCCGAACCGGTCGACCCGCGTCGTGTCGACGTCGATGAACGACGCGCCGACAGTGAACTCGATGAAGTCGAAGTACTGGCCGTTGGGCGCGCCGAGGAAGAAGTTCATCCGGCCGGACGAGTTGGCGGGCATGTCGATGAACGGCTGTTGCGCGATCGATGCCGTCTGCCCGTTGAAGCTCCAGAAGACCTGGCTGTCGGGCCACTGTCCGTTCGTCTGGTTGACGATCTTGACCTCGAGGACGTTGTGCGCGGCCGGAATGGTGCTCACGTCACCCCAGAACGACGCGGGCGGCGCGCCAGAGCCGGGCGGGGTGGTGACCGTGGTCGTCGGTCCGGCGGTGGTCGTGGTCGGCGGCGGTGGCGAGCCGCCGGTGGTGAAGATGCCGAACTCCCACAGCGAGTAGCCGAACTGCGTGCCGCGGGCGGTGCCGTTCATTCGGACGAAGCGACCCGAGCCGGACACGTTGAGCGTCTGGATGCCGCCGGTCCCGGTGGTGGTCGAGAAGATCGTGGTCCAGTTGACGGCATCTGG
>DASXXM010000035.1:0-6430 GCA_036503065.1 Pseudonocardiaceae bacterium
CCGGACATCAGCGGCACCTTCGTCGACTACGAACTCAGCCCCCGCGAATACGAACTCTCCCTCGCCCAAACCATCCTCCGCATCCACACCAGAGTCGCCGACCTCTACAACCAACCCCACAACCAAACCGAACAACAAATCGAACTCACCATCCAAGCACTCCGCGAACGCCAAGAACACGAACTCATCAACAACACCGACTTCGGCCTACTCCACAACGCCGACCTCAAACAACGCATCCCCACCCAGACCGGCCCACCCACCCCCGACGATCTGGACGAACTGATCCGTCGCCGCAGAAAGACCCAGTTCATCCTGGCGCAACCCCGGGCGATCGCGGCATTCGGCCGCGAATGCACCGCACGCGGCATCTACCCGGAAGACATACAGTACGAGGATCGGACCGTACGGTCGTGGCGCGGCATCCCGTTCCTGCCGTGCGACAAGATTCCGATCACACGGCAGAACACCACGTCGATCATTGCCATGCGCACCGGCGAGGAGAACGAAGGTGTGATCGGGCTACGACACGTCGGCCTACCGGACGAGTACGAACCCGGCCTGTCGGTCCGCTTCACGGGCATCAACGAACAAGCAGTGGCGTCGTATCTGGTGAGCGCGTACCACTCGGCGGCCATCCTGGTCCCCGACGCACTGGGCGTCCTGGAGCAAGTAGAACTCGGGCGCTGATGACCACCACGGACCCAGCCAGAACAGCGGCCGAAGTACTGAACTGGAGCCGCGACCTGGTGACACCGGCGTTGCGAGCGGCCGTGACCTCGCTGCCCGCATCCATGCGCCGTATCGCCGGCTACCACTTCGGCTGGTGGGACGCGGACGGTCGGGCGGCAACCGGCGACAGCGGCAAGGCGTTGCGTCCGGCGCTGGTGCTGCTGGCCGCGACCGCCGTCGGCGGCACACCGGAAACGGCGGTGCCGGCGGCGGTCGCGGTTGAGCTCGTACACAATTTCTCGTTGCTGCACGACGACGTGATGGACAACGACATCGAACGTCGCCACCGGCCGACCGCGTGGACGGTGTTCGGTGTGCCGGCAGCCATCCTGGCCGGCGACGCCCTGCTGACGCTGGCGTTCGACGTGCTCGCGGCCAGCGGACACCCGGCGGCGCAGGATGCGATGCGGGCACTCAGCGCGGCGGTGCAGGACCTGGTGGACGGCCAGAGCGCGGACACCGCGTTCGAACGACGTTCGGATGTCGCACTGGCCGAGTGCGTCCGGATGGCGGAGCACAAGACCGGCGCGTTGATCGCCCGATCGTGCGAACTCGGCGCCCTGTTCGGCGCCGGCACCATGGCGCAGGTGGACGGTTTACGCAGCTTCGGCGACCGGCTCGGTTTGGCCTTCCAGCTTGTCGACGATCTGTTGGGTATCTGGGGCGATCGTTCGGTTACCGGCAAGCCGGTCTATTCCGATCTGCGCAATCGCAAGAAGTCCCTGCCGGTGGTGGCCGCGTTGAACTCCGGCACGTCGGCCGGAGCTTCGTTGGCCCTTCTTTATCACCGGGATTCGCCGTTGTCGGATGAGGAGTTGGTGGGTGCGGCCGAGTTGGTCGAGCTTGCCGGCGGCCGGGCGTGGAGTCAGTCCCGTGCCGACTCGTTGTTCGAGGAGGCGCTGGGGTACCTGGCTTCCGTTTCCGGTGTTGTCGACGAGCTGGCGGGTTTGGCTCGGTTGGCGGTCCGTCGGGATCACTGAGGGCTGCTGACCAGCCCGATTGTTACCATCAGCCATGCGAATCTGCGTCGTGGGCGCCGGTGCCATCGGTGGCTTCCTGGGAGCCCGACTCGGCGCGTCCGCGCTGGCCCGTGGCGCAACGCTCGCGTCGCTCAGGCGGCACGGCTGGCGCGTGACATCCGGCGACACCGAAGTCACCGCACCGGTGCGGGCATCGGACGATCCGACTGAACTGGGCAAGCAGGACCTGGTGATCATCGCGGTCAAGGCCCAGGCAATGCCATCCGTGGCCGCCACGATCGGACCACTGCTCGGCCAGGACACCGTCGTCCTACCGGCGATGAACGGCGTCCCATGGTGGTTCTTCGACGGATTCGGCGGCCCGTGCGCCGGCCGACATCTGAACAGCGTGGACCCCGGCGGCCGGATCGCGGCGGCGATCCCAACCCACCACGTCATCGGCTGCGTCGTACACCTGAGCGCCAGCACCCCGGAACCAGGACTGGTCCGGCACAACCGCGGCACCAGCCTGATCATCGGCGAGCCCGACCGCGCCGAGTCCGACCGACTGTCCGAAGTGGCCGATGTACTGCGCAACGGTGAACTGGACATCAGGACGTCCACGGAGATCCAGACCAATATCTGGTACAAGCTGTGGGGCAACCTGACGATCAACCCGGTCTCCGCCCTGACCGGCGCCACCGCGGACCGCATCCTGGACGACGACCTCGTGCGCACGTTCTGCCAACAGGCGATGGTCGAGGCGCAGCGGATCGGCACCGAGATCGGCTGCCCCATCACGGAAAGCCCGTCCGACCGCAACAAGGTGACCCGCAGGCTGGGCGCGTTCCGCTCGTCGATGCTGCAGGACGCCGACGCGGGACGCAGTCTCGAACTGGACGCGCTGGTCGGCGCGGTACGCGAGATCGGCGCCGTCGTCGGCGTGCCGACACCCGCGGTCGACGCCCTGCTCGGCCTGACCCGACTGGCCGCGCAGGTCCGTGGCCTTGGCTGACGGGGACCGGATGCGCCTCCCGCACCCGGTCCCCGCCATGGACCGTCAGAGGATCGCACCCGCACGGTCGGCCATCGCACGGCTGGTGTCCGCACCAACGCCGAGGCCGATCCGACGATAGACCTCCGGCCGCCGCGACTTGAGCACGCCCGCCCACAGCATGCCGCCGATCGCCACCACCAGATAGGCGGCCGGGAACAGCCACCGCGCGGGCGAAGCGGGATCGACCCCGAGCAGTGTCGAGAAGTTGATCACCGACAGCACCACCGCCGCGACCAGCGCCAGCAACGCCAGCGTCGGCGCGAAAACAGCCCGCCAAGGCGTCTCGCCGCCGTTGCGCCGGAAGTAGCCGATCACCGCGGCACTGGTGGCGGCCAACAGGATCAGCACCCCGAACCCGCCAACGGTGCCCAGCCAGAAGAACAGGTTCACCAGCGGATCGAGGCCGGCGGCCGCGTAGGCCAGGATCACGATGACGCCGATGACGCTCTGCGTCACCGACCCCCACAGGGGCGCGCCGGTACGCGGCAGGGTCCGCCCGAACCCGGCCGGCAGCACGCCTTCGCGGCCCAGCGAGAACACGTAGCGCGACGCCGACGCGTGATAGGAGATCATCGCCGCGATGACCGACGTGAGCAGCAGGACATGGCCGATGGTGGCCCACGCCGACCCCAGCGTGTTCGCGGCCAGGTTGAACACCATCTCGCCCTGGTCCTTCTGGGCGACCGCGACGATCTGGCCCGGCCCGATGGCCACGGACTGCGCCCAGGACTGCAGGCAGTACAGGCCGGCGATCAGGGCGACACAGGCGTAGGTCGCGATCGGCACCGTGCGGTGCGAGTCCTTGGCCTCCTCGGCGTAGAACGCGGCCGACTCGAACCCGACGAACCCGGTCACCGCGATGACCAGCAACGCCCCCCAACCCGAGACGAACAGGTGACTTGGCGAGAACGTGGTGAACGTGACGTGACCGCCTGCCGGGTGCGACACGAACGCCACGAAGTAGACCAGGATGACCAGGACCTCGGCGACCATCAGCACGCCGAGCACCGAGCCGTTGAACTCGATCTGCGCGAGGCCGAGTACCGCGACCAACGCCCACGCGACCAACGCGTAACCCCACCACGGCACGTTGAGGTGCAGCCACCCGTTCAGCAGCGGCGCGCCCAGCGCGCCGAAGATCCCGTACAGGCCGACCTGCAGCAGGTTGTAGCTGAGCATCGCGATCCAGGCGGCGGCGACGCCCGCGGGCCGGGTCACGCCCTGCGCGATATAGGCGTAGAACGCGCCAGCGTTGGAGATGCGCCTGCTCATCGCGTTGTAGCCGACGCAGAACAGGACCAGGACGATGCCCAGCAACACGAAGGCCAGCGGCAGGCCGATGATGCCGGTGACCGCGTAGCCGGTCGGGATGATCCCGGCGACCACGGTCAGCGTTGCCGCGGCACTGAGCGCGAACTGCGTGATCCGGGGGGCGCCGAGCTTGTCTTGTGCCAATGCGGCCGCCACGTTGCTGGCCGCAGTTGATGGGGCGGACGGGGATGGCTTGGCCATCGGGGCTCCAATGCGGGGAGGGGACCGGACAAAGCGAGGTTCAGCGCCGTCTGTTCAGGACGGCGGCGCCGACCACCGCTTTTGTTTCGACGAGCAGGCACCACAGCGAGCGTGGCAACCTGTCGACCTCCGAGCGCAGGTGCTGTCTGCCGGTGGCATCCACGTCCTGGAGCAGGAATCGGTCCAGTCCGGTTGCCGCGGCCAGCCCCACCAGCAGCGCGTCCGGGAGTTCGATGGGCAGCCCGCGGACGGCGAGACCCGTCACGCGGACCGCGGGGAACAGGGCGTCGTTGGCGTCCATCGGGGGGTGCAGCATCGACTTGCGCCACGCCGGTCCGGTGGTCACCTGGCGGACGATCCGGGCGCGCACGAGTCGCTCCGCGACGCGCTGGTCGGCGGAGCGGGCCAGGTACTTCAGCCAGGTGGAGATCGATCTGATCGCGGGTTCACCCATCAGTTGGTCGAGGATCGCGTGCGCCGTCGCGTCCGGCGGCGGTTCCGCGCTCACCACGGCCAGTTCCAACTGTTGCGGGTCGATCCTGATCCTGCGGTGCATGGCCAGCTCGGCGAGCAGGGCGCCGGCCAGCCCCAAAGTCAGGGCGGACGCATTCAGGCGCGGCCTGCCGTCGTAGTCACGGTGCGCGGACAGATAGAACTCGTCGGCGAGCCACAACGAGGAGGCGGGTCTCATCATCTCCGGTTACACATGCGATTGTCAGCGGGCAGCCGCCAGCCGGCACGACCGGTTGCTTGCCCGAAAGTGGGTGGGTGGACCGACCCCCGAACACGACCGGTGGTTGGACGCTCGCACGAGGTATTTACACGACTGCTGGCACTGTGTCCACCATATCGAGCGCATTGCGCCGAACGTTGCCCACTGTTCAGCTGTCAGGTTAGTGGCATTACCACGTTTGTCGGACCAGCCGCAATGGCGACCGGAGCACTCCGTGTATTCCACACGTACACCGGGCCATCTGTGAATAAGTGGCCGGGCCTGGTCGACCACTAACCGCCGGAGTTGTCGCATGTGTGCACAGATCTCGAAAATTTCGAATTGAATACTTGACGATATCGCGTCAATGCTCCGTTCGGGTGACTTTAGCACACGATTGCGGTGACGGACCGTCTCGATAGGTCGGAGCGAGTCGATCGGTTCCGGTAGGTTGTCCGGATGATCGACGACACCGCGGGCCAGGCCGTGGAGATCTACACCGACGGCGCGTGCAGCGGCAACCCCGGACCGGGCGGCTGGGGCGCGGTCCTGCGCTACGGCACGCACGTGAAGGAACTGCGCGGCGGCGAGGGGCCGAGCACCACCAACAACCGGATGGAGATGATGGCCGCGATCCAGGCGCTGGAAAGCCTCACCCGACCGGCCACGGTCCGTCTCCACACCGACAGCACCTACCTGCGCAACGGCATCACGAGCTGGATAGCCGGCTGGCAGCGCAACGGCTGGCTGACCAAGGGCCGCCAGCCGGTCAAGAACGCCGACCTGTGGCAACGACTGACCGCGGCCATCGCGCCACATCAGGTGGAATGGCTGTGGGTCAAGGGACACGCGGGCGATCCGGGCAACGAACGCGCCGACACCCTGGCCGGCATCGGCCTCGCGGAGGCCAGGGACGACCCGGCCACCGTGCTCGGTCGTTGAGTCCGGTTGCGACACTCCGAATAGGATAGTCGAGCCGGTTTACGCCACGTGGGTGAACCGCTAACAATGCGTAGATCGGCCGCGATGGGGTCATCGAAACCAGGCCATCCCTCGGTTCTGGTTCATCCCGAAGGAGACTCCGTGCGGCTGTCTCGATTAATCGCAACCTTGTTGTTGGCACTCGGTGTTGCGGCGATCTGGCCCGCGTCGGCCAGCGGTGTAACCGCTGCCGGCCATTCGGCCCGCAGCGCCGCGACGCCGATACCACCCACCACTCTCGGCGCACCGATCATCGCCGACCTCAACGGTGACGGGTTGCCGGACAGGGCAACGCTCGGCCAGCTCGGCACGACCAACACGTGCACGGTCACGGTGCAGGACGGGTTGGCAGCCGGCGGTTTCGGGCCGGCGAAGGTGCACAGGTACACGTCGGCCGAGAAATCCGGGCCGTTCTGTCCCAACCTGGGCGCCGCGATCAAGCTCGGCAGTGACCGGCGGCCGGCTCTGGTCACCGGG
>DASXXM010000036.1:0-7707 GCA_036503065.1 Pseudonocardiaceae bacterium
ACGTCGTAGATGTGCATCCTGGGGATGTGGTCGGAGACGCCCCAGCCGCTGGGCCAGGTGATGATCCAGTCCATGTCCAGGTCCACCAGCAGGCCGAGCATCCTCGCTATCGTCGGGTCGTCGAGGCGTTCGAACGCCTCGTCCAGCAGGACCAGCCGGAGCGGGGCGACGTCCGAGTCGCCGACGCCGCTGATGGCGCCGTAGAACGCGGCGGCCGCGGCGAACAGGGTCACGTACGACACCAGGCGTGTCTCGCCGGACGACAACTGCCGCATCCGGCGGGTCCGTGGCTTGCCGTCGGGGCCCGCGTCCGCGACGCGGACCGTGAACGTGTACCACGACCGATAGTCCAGCGCCCTGGTCAGGATCTCCGCATAACCACCGGAGTGGGTGTCGCGTTCCGCGTCGATCCGTTCCGTGAACGCCCTGCGCAGCATGGCGTCCTCCGCCTCGGTGCGGTCGGCGAACGGTGTGCGCACCAGCTTCAGCGCCGCCAGTGTCGTCTCGTCCAGCGCCGCCGACGGTCGCCATTCCAACCGCACGTGCACGCCCTGGCTGGACCGGGCCACGTCCAGCACCTCGTTCATCCGGCGTGTCAGGTCCTCGGCGATCGTGATCTGGCCGTGCAGCCGCTCGGCCAGGTTGCGCAGCATGAACGTGGCGAAGATGTCCTGGTAACGCTCACCGAGATAACCGCGCTGCGCCGCCAACTGCCCGCTGACCTGACGTGCCGCCTCGGCCACCGGGCGTGGGCCCTGTTCGCCGGACACCGTGACGGTGAGGATGCCGGCGTGCCGCTCCGGGGTGATGTCGTGGCTGCCGGCCAGGGCGGTCTGCAACGCCTGCAACTTGGTGATCACCACCTCCTCGCTCACGCCGCGTCGTTCTGTTGTGGACAGTGAGACCAGTACCTCGTCCCGCGGTACGTCCGGCAGTGCTGCCGCCCGCACGCCGGGGGCGGCGAGTGCGGCACGTAGGCCGGCCGCCGCCGTGGACGCGGCATTGATCCTGCCGTCGAGGTCGTTCTCTTTGCCCTCCAACACTGTCTCGGTCTTCACGACCTGATTGGACAGTTCGGTCGCTGTCGTGCGGGATGCCGGCAGGGCGGCGCGTAGCGCCCTGCGTTCATTCTCCAACTCGGTCAGCTGGCCGGCGACCTCCGCTGCCTCGCCACCGATCGCGGTGGTCAGTTCGGCCAGTGCGACGGCCTCCCTGGCGAACTCGGCGCACCGGGTCTCCGCCGACGCGGCCGCGTCGCCAAGGTCGTCGATGGCCGCCTTGTGGTCGTGCAAACTGTCGGTCAGGTCGCGGACGGTGCCGACGCAGCGGCCGATCAGCGTGTCCCGCAACGCTTCCGCGCTGCCTCGGGCGGCCATCGCGGCGCGGTGCGCGGCCTGCAGGGTGTCCACGTCGGCCGGCAGGCCGGCCTCGGCGGCGGTCTGGGTCAGTTCGACCTGGAGGGCCTCGTGGTGCTGGTCGGCCGACTCGTACTCGGCACGCTGCCGGGTCGCCTTCCGCGTGGCCTCGTCGGCCGCGCGGACCGCGGAGCCGACGTTGGCGTGCGCGGCGATGAGCGACCGGTCGTCCGGGAACGCGGCGAGATGCCGTTCCCACTCGGTCACCCGCCCGGCGTGCTCGGCGTGCTCCTGATCGGCCGTCGAACGCAAGCCGGCCAGCGTGTCCAGGTGTTCGGTCAGTTCGGCGCCGCGCCGGGCCCTGGCAACCTCGCGGGCGCCCGCGCCGACGAACTCGGCCGTCCGCTTGGTCATCGCGCCCGCCAGGACACCCGCCCGCCACTGCCCGCTCAAGGACACGACGAGCCCGTCGACGGCCGGCAGCGGCCCGTCCACCACGGTGACAGCGGCCAACACCCGTGCCACCACAGCAGAAGGCACCGCACAACCCGGCTCGACCGCGGTCACCAACGCCGCCGACAACGGCATCGCCGACGGCGTGCCGGCCACCGCGAACAAGTCGGCGACACCTGGGTCGACCTGACCGTCCGCCCGTACCCAGGCCGCCAGCAAACCACTGGCCTGCAACGCCGCCTCCAAACCGGCACGTGCGGGGGCCGGCAGGTCGGGCGCGAAGTCGACCAGTTGGTAGAAAGCCGCGCCGGACGCGGGATCGCGGGCGACGTGCGGCGGCATCGGTGGTGCGGCCGAAACGCCGCCGCGCAACGCGATCAGCTCGGCCTCGGCCGCCGCGATCCGGTCCGCCACCTCGTCCACCCGCCGCCCGGCCGCGACCGCGGCCTGGCGCAGTTCGTGCAGCCGGGGCGCGCTCCATTCCCTGGCCGCCTCCTGCGCCGCACGGGCCACGTCGGCCTCGGCCCGCAGCCGCGTCAGGTCCGGCGGCTCGGGCGGCCCGGCGGTACCGGCGAACGGTCCGGACGTGGTCCACGACCGGGCCCGTTCCCACCAGGTGGCCACGGCGTCCTCCAGCCGCTGGGCCGCCTCGTTGCGCCGCCCGACGCTCTCGGTCGCCTCCAGTTGCGCCTGCCGCGCCGCCTGACGCAGGCCGTCCAACCGCTGCCCCTGCCGGTCGACACCGACGGACCGCTCGTGCAGCGCCAACGTCAGCGCGGACCGTTGGGTGGCCACCGTGCCCGCGTGCTCGGCCCGCTCGGCCGCGGCACGCAGCTCGGTGTCCACCGTCGCAGGCTCGATCGACGGCGGCGTGCGGCGCTCCACCTGCACCGGTGCCGCCTCGGGGTCCGGCTTGGCGCGCACCAGTTCCACGGTGCTGCCGGCCACCGCGCGCGGTGCGATCGGCACATGCGGGCACAGCGCCGGGTCGAGCCCGGCCGCGGACAACTCCCGCCGGGTCGTGTCGGCCAGCTCGCCCGCTGCCTCCGCGTCCTGTTCGAACCGCCGCAGCACGGTCAGCACGGTCTCCACCGCGCGGTCGGCGTGGGTCCGGTGCTTGGTCGCGGTCTCCAGCGCCGCCTCGGCCGCCGCGCGCGCGTGCGCGACGAGCCGCTCCCGGTCCGACAGGTCCCGCATGCCGAGGTAGGCGGGCAGTTGCTTGAGCGAGTCGATCGTGTGTTCCAGCTCGTTGTCGCGCTGTTCCCGAGCCGCCACTACGGTTACCGCGTCCGCGTGGGCGGTCCGTCGGCGGGCCAGTGTCGCGGTCAACGTGCGGATCGTCGCGTGCTCGTCGGCCAGTGCCTGCTCGGCGGCGGCGGCCTTCTCGGCCGATGCGCGCAGGGCAGCCAGCGCGTAGCCGGAGTAGCTGCCCAGGAACGCGGTGAGGGCCGTGTCGGCCCTGCTGAGGCGGGTGATGTTCTCCCGGATCGACTCCAGGTCCTCGAACGAGCCGGCCAGCTGCTCGATCATGCCGGCGTCCAGCGGGGGCAGGGCGTCGGACAGGATCTGTTCGAGCTGCCCCTCCAACACCTTCAGGCCGACGTCCGGGTTGCGCAGGGTTCGTTGGAGGTGCAGCAGGTCGCCGTAGCGGCCGGCGGGCATCCCGTAGACCAGTTCCGCGATCCGGGCCCGGAACGCGGCGTCATCCAGGACCCGGTCCGCGCCGAGCTGTTCGCGCAGCTGCACCGGCCCGAGCGGCACGCGGTCCGGCCCGGCCAGCGTGAAGTCGATGCCGACTCGTGCGTCGGTCAGGAACCGCCACGAGTCGCTGACCTGCTGCGAGGTCGCCGACGCCTTGAGGCCAAGGCCACAGGTAAGGAATCGTTCGACACCGTCGGCGTCGATCCGGCGCAGCTCCACCCAGGCGTAGCCGATGCGGTTGGGGCCGCCGTCGTACTCGTCGAGCATCAGCCTGCGGATGCTGACCGTGTCGAAGCCCTTGGAGCCCAATTGTCGCAGGTCGCCGTCCAAACACAGCGGCAGCAGCAGTTCCAGGGTCCGGGACTTGCCGGAACCGTTGGTGCCCTGGAGGATCGCCCGGCCGCCGGAGAAGTCGAACTCCTGCTCGTCGTACTGCCAGATGTTGACGATCCCGCCGCGGTGCAACCGCCAGCGGTCGGGTGCCGTCATACGCCTGCCTCCTCGTCGAACAGCGACCAGCCCGGTTCCGGCTCCGGTTGGGCTTCCGGTGTTGGATTCTCCCGTGCCGGCCGTTCGTCCGGTTCGGGCAGCCACCGATGTGCCGCGGGGGAGACCAACCAGCCGTCCCCGTCGGGTACCGCCAGCCCGGTCGCGCGCAGCAGCGCGAGCACGTCGTCGGCCAGGACCGCGAGGTTCTCGGTGGCCTGCTTGGACCAGGCGGCCGGGTAGTCGTTGGCCAGCCGCCGGCACGCCAGCCGGACCTGCCCGATGGTCACCGGCACCCGCCCGTCCCGCCTGCGGACGGGTTCCGTGTCGTCGTCCAGCGCCGGTTCCGGATCGGCGAGCAGGTCCGGCAACGCCAGCAGGGCGATGCGGGCCACGGTGCTCGCGCCGGGGAAGATCAGGTCCGTGAGGTAGTCCTCCGGGTCGGTGACCGCGACACCTTCCGCGCGTGTCTCGGTGACCAGGCCGAAACACCGTTCCAGCAACGCCGATTCCCGCCTTGCCCTGCGGCGCAACCACTCCGCCTGCTCGGCCGGCAGGTCCGCGTACAGGGTCACCGGGTCCTCGACCAGCCTGCGGCGCACCGCGTGCTCCACGCCGCGCGGGCCGGGCCGGGCGGCCAGCGCGAGCAGGTCGTCGACCGACTCGGCCTCGGCCAGCGGGCCGACCAGCAACTGGCCCAACAGATCCGTGTCGATGGTGATCAACGCCTCGGTGAGCTGCTCCGACACGGCGCCCTCCGTCTCGGTGATCACGCCCAGTGCCACCAGATGCCGCAACGCGGCGGCCAGCGCGCGCCGGCCCGCCACGTCGTCGGTGGCCTCGATGCCCGCCTCGACGGTCGCCGCCCGCACGTCCGCCACCAGCCGGGACAGCAGCACCTGCCGGCCGGCACCGGTCAGCGCCGCGATCGTCAGCGCGAGGTAGGCGTACCCGGCGGGGGACAGGCCGGTTTCGGTGCGCGGCAGGTCGGTGCCCGGCGTTGCCTTGTAGAGCCGGGCGAACTGCCGTTGCACCACGAGGCGGTAGCCCAGCGTCTGGGTGAACAGGTCCGCCAGCGGTGCCCGGTGCCGGTACACCAGCGGCAGCAGGTCCCCGTCCGGCCCGCCGACGCGCAGCAACGGCCTGCGCAACAGCACCCGGGCGCACCGCACCACATTGGCCTGGTCTATTTCGGACAGACCGGCCAGCACGTCAGCCATGGGACCGCTCCAGCACCAGCGCGGTGTCCGTCAGCGTCAACGTGCCGGTGGCGCTGCGGATGCGGGTCGTGTGGCCGACGGTCGGCGTCACGGTCAGCTTCAGGCCGCGGACCGGATCGGCGGCCGCGCCCGCGTCCCTGGTGTGCTCGCGTTGCGCCATGGCCAGCGTGAGCAGTTCACACAGCGCGGCCAGCGCGGCCGGGGAGAGCTCGGCGTGTTCCAGGTCGCTCGCTGCCGCGGCCAGTTCGGCGGCCGCCGCCCGTCGCTGCCGGTCGGCCTGACGTGCCTGTGCCAGCAGGGTTTCCCGGCCGATCGGGTCATCAAGGATGCGCGCCGGCCTGCCGCGCGCGCCCCGGTCGCCGCGGCTGCGCACGCTTACCGACACGTCCAGCACCGGCCCGTCGCGCCACGGCGTCCGCTCGTCGTCACCGTCGTTCTCG
Organism: Pseudonocardiaceae bacterium; assembly: GCA_036503065.1. Lineage (GTDB taxonomy): Bacteria > Actinomycetota > Actinomycetes > Mycobacteriales > Pseudonocardiaceae > DATEPR01. Next base: position 5,656 of record DASXXM010000036.1, read on the forward strand.
GGCGCCGGCAACAGGTTCCGCGCCGAGAACAGCCCGAACGCCGCCGCGTGGACCGCGTGCGCCCGCGCCGGGTCGCACGAGTGGAACCAACCGGCCAGCTTGACGAGTTCGGCCCGTCGGCTGGGCAACAGGCCGCCACCGGCCGTGGCGCGCTTCACGGTCGCCAGCAGCGCGCCGATGGCCCGTGCGGTCGCGTCGCGCAGCGCGGTCACCTGACTGGGGCTGCCCGGCCGGTCCACGAACCAGTCGGTCAGCTCCCGCCAGTCCGCGGCGGTGCGGCCACGCGCCCGCTCCACCTCGACACCGAGCTGCTCGCCCGCGCCGAGCAGGTCCAGCATGTCGGCCCTGGCGCCCACCAGCCCCGCCAACGTGGCCGCGATGGTCGGCGTGTGCCGCAGCACGTCCTCCACCACGAGCTGGATGTAGTCCACCAGCAGGTCGCGGAACCCGGCGATCTCGTCCGGCGCCAGGTGGTTGCGGGTCAGCACGTGGCCCAGGTAGGCGTAGAAGTCGCGCACCGTCACGGCGAGTTCGGCGTGCTGCAGGAACAGCGTGGTGACCTGCTCGGCCAGGATCTCCCTGCTGCGCCGCGCGCCGACGGAGCCGGCGTCCCGCTCGCGGGTGGCACCGGCCTGCGCCAACGTCCCGCCCAACTGGCGGAGGCCGCGTTCGATGGCTGGCAGCAGCTCCCTGGACACCTCGCGGGCGCCCTCCGGCACGCGGAGCAACTCGTCCACGTCGCGCTGCACGCGCACGGCCAGCTTGCTGACCTGGTAACGCATGCTGCCCTGCTGGAACTCGGCGATGCTCGCGGCGATCGTCTCCCGCCGCCCGAGCACCAGGTTGCCCCACTCGACGAGCTGCCGCAGCCGCGGAATGACCACGTCGACCTGCGACTCGCCCTCGTCGATCCGGCCGTCCCGCTCGGCGGCGGCCAGCGCGACGGCCACCTCGCCCGCGGACAGGTCGGCCAGCAGCGTCGAGGTGAACAGCCGCATGATGGCCAGGTAGGTGCGGTGATTGCGGCCCGGCTGGAGGTACGCGAACAGTTGGAGCCTGCGGTCCGCCCCCGTGGTCCGCTGGCTGGCGTTCTGTTCCGACTCCACGGCCGGCCACCTTACGTCGTCGGCCCCCGCCACGATCGAGCCGCCGCACCCCGGTACGGTCCTTGAGCGGGTTTCTCGGTCGGGTGAGGGGTGTTGAGTGAGCGCGGCGCGCGCGATCGGACTGTTGCTCGGGATGGCCGCCGACGGGGTGTTCGGTGATCCGCGACGGGGTCACCCGGTGGCCGCCTTCGGTGCCGTGGCGAAGCGGGCCGAACGTGTCCTTTACCGAGACGGCAAGGCATCCGGCGTCGCGCATGCCGGTGTCGTCTGCGGTGGCGCGGTGCTGTTCGGCGTCCTCGTCGAGCGCATTGGCAGGCGTGGCCCGGTCACGCAGGCACTGACCACGGCCCTGGCCACCTGGGTGGTGTTGGGCGGTGCGTCGCTGGCCGGCCAGGGGACCGCGATCGGCGCCGAGTTGGATGCCGGTGACCTGGCGGCCGCTCGTCGTCGGCTGCCCAACCTGTGTGGGCGGGATCCGTCGCAGCTCGACCAGTTCGGCCTGTCGAGGGCGGCGGTCGAGTCGGTGGCCGAGAACACGTCGGACGCGGTCGTGGCGCCGTTGGTGTGGGGCGCGATCGCGGGGGTGCCGGGCCTGCTGGGCTATCGGGCGGTGAACACGCTTGACGCGATGGTCGGCTACCGATCGCCGCACTACCAACGGTTCGGGTGGGCGTCGGCCCGGCTGGACGATCTCGCTAACCTCGTGCCGGCCCGGTTGGCGGCCTTGTTGACCACTGTGTGCGCGCCGGTGGTCGGCGGGTCGGCGGCTGGCGCGTGGCGGGCGTGGCGGCGGGACGCGTCGGCCCATCCGAGCCCGAATGCCGGGCAGGTGGAGGCCGCGTTCGCCGGGGCGCTGGAGATCCGGCTGGGAGGCCGGGTCCGGTATGCGCATGGCGTCGAGGAACGACCCGTGCTGGGCGACGGCCGGACGCCGGATGCCGGGCAT
>DASXXM010000037.1:0-7061 GCA_036503065.1 Pseudonocardiaceae bacterium
CGGTCGCCCGCCACACCGCGTTCCCGGCGTCCAGCGGGAACGCCACGCACGGCGCCGCGACTCCGTACAGGTCGCGCTGGTCGATGGTCTGGTTCGCGCCGGTGTCGTGCAGTTCCGCCGGCCGGTCGGCGGTGAGCACCAGCAGTGGCGTTGCGGAGTGGTGCGCCTCCAGCACCGCAGGGTGCAGATTCGCGGCGGCCGTGCCGGACGTGCAGAACACGCCGGCCAGACCATGGCCGGCCTTGGCGATGCCCAGTGCGAGAAAGCCGGCGGACCGCTCGTCGATCCGCACGTGCAACGTCAACCGGCCGGCCGCGGCGGCCTCGAAGACCGCTATCGACAGCGCGGCGTTGCGCGACCCCGGGCAGGCGACCAGATGTCGAACCCCGCACCGGACCAACTCGTCGACGATCACCCTCGCCTGCACGGTGGACTGATGCACCGGCTTATCCTCGCAGGCGTGAGCGATCCGACCGTTTCCGAGTTGTTCGATCCGGCCGCGTGGCGCGAGGTGCCCGGCTTCGACTTCACCGACGTCACCTACCACCGCGCCGTGGACCAGGGGACCGTGCGGATCGCGTTCCACCGGCCGGAGGTACGCAACGCGTTCCGCCCGCACACCGTGGACGAGCTGTATCGGGCGCTGGACCACGCCCGGATGACCCCGGACGTCGGCTGCATCCTGCTCACCGGCAACGGCCCGTCGGCGAAGGACGGCGGCTGGGCGTTCTGTTCCGGTGGTGATCAGCGGATTCGCGGTCGGTCTGGTTACCAGTACGCGACCGGTGATACCGCGGAGACCGTGGATCCGGCGCGGGCCGGGCGGCTGCACATTCTGGAGTGCCAGCGCTTGATCCGGTTCATGCCCAAGATCGTGATCGCGGTGGTGCCGGGGTGGGCCGCCGGTGGGGGCCACAGCCTGCACGTGACGTGTGATCTCACGTTGGCGAGCGCGGAGCACGCCCGGTTCAAGCAGACCGACGCGGACGTGGGCAGTTTCGACGGCGGTTTCGGCTCGGCCTACCTGGCCCGTCAGGTGGGGCAGAAGTTCGCCCGGGAGATCTTCTTCCTTGGCCGGACGTACACGGCCGAGCAGATGCACCGGATGGGCGCGGTCAATGAGGTCGTCGCGCACGCCGAACTGGAACGCACGGCGTTGGCGTGGGCGGGGGAGATCAACGGCAAGTCGCCGACCGCGCAGCGGATGTTGAAGTACGCGTTCAACCTGATCGACGACGGCTTGGTCGGCCAGCAGGTGTTCGCGGGCGAAGCCACCCGGCTGGCCTACATGACCGACGAGGCCGTCGAGGGCCGGGACGCGTTCCTGGCCAAGCGGCCGCCGGACTGGACGCCGTTCCCCTGGTACTTCTGACCGTGCGCGAGATCCGATGCGACGGCAGCCCGGCCGCGGTGGCCGAGCTGGCCGACGCCATGGCCGACGCCATGGCGGGCGGCCCGACCGTGCTCCCGCTGGACGCCAACCAACCCCGGATCGCCGAGTTGCGGGCGGCGATGGCACCGGACGAACCCGTCGAGCCGAACACGGCTGTGATCATTCCCACCTCGGGGTCGACCGGCGCGGCCAAGGGCGTGCTGCTGTCCGCCGCCGCGTTGCGCGCGTCGGCCACCGCCACGCACGACCGGCTGGGCGGGCCCGGTCGCTGGCTGCTGGCCACCCCGGCGCAGTACATCGGCGGCGTGCAGGTACTGGTCCGCTCGCTGGTGGCCGGGTCGAGACCGGGAGTGGTCGACCTGTCCGGTCCGTTCCGCGCCGATCCGTTCGCGGACGCCGCCGCGCCGGTCCTGGCCGACCCCGGCCCCCGCTACACCGCGATAGTGCCCACCCAACTGAGCCAACTGCTCGATGAGGGCGGGCGGGGCCTCGCGGCGCTCCGCGCGTTCGACGCGGTCGTGGTCGGCGCCGCGGCCACCCCGGTCGAACTGGCCGACCGGGCTGCCGCGGCCGGGGTCGGGATCGTCGCCGCCTACGGCATGAGCGAGACCGCAAGCGGTTGCGTCTACGACGGCCTGCCGCTGGACATCGTCACGCTGCGCCTTGCCGACGACGACCGGATCGAACTGGCGGGCCCGATGCTGGCCAACGGTTACCGCCGCGACCCGGACCTGACCGCGACGGCGTTCCAGAACGGCTGGTTCCGCACCGGCGACACGGGCCGCCTGCGCGACGACGGCCGGCTGGAGGTGCTCGGCCGTGCCGACGACCTGATCAACACCGGTGGCGTAAAGGTGTCCCCGACCCTGGTCGAGCGTGTCCTGGCGGCCCAGCCCGGCGTCCGCGCGGCCTGCGTCGTCGGCCTGCCCGATCCGCGCTGGGGCCAGGCGGTGATGGCCGTCGTGGTCCCGTTGGACCCCGCCGACCCGCCGGAGCCGGCCGGGCTGGCGGACGCGGTGCGCGGCGAGCTCGGGCGGACAGCCGTGCCCAAGCGGTTCGGTTTCGTCGACCGGCTGCCGCTGCGTGGTCCGGGCAAAGTGGACCGGGCGGCCGTTCGGGCCTTCCTGGCGGGGCCATGAGCTCGCGGGGGGCCACCGAACTGGCGGTACTGCCCGGTGTCGGAAGATAACCGCATGGCAACAGCGGCTCAGTGGGTCGAGGGCGCGCGCCCGCGCACCCTCCCCAACGCGATCGCCCCGGTCCTGGTCGGTGCGGGCGCCGCCTACGCGTGCGGTGGTTTCGTCTGGTGGGAGTCGCTGTTGGCGCTGGTGGTGGCGCTGGCGCTGATCGTGGGCGTGAACTTCGCCAACGACTACTCCGACGGCATCCGGGGCACCGACACGAAACGCGTCGGCCCGCTGCGGCTGGTCGGCTCCGGTGCGGCCCGGCCGACGCTGGTCCGCGCGGTCGCGTTCGGCTGCTTCGGGCTCGCCCTGGCCAGCGGCCTGGTCCTGGTCGCGGTGTCCGGCCTGTGGTGGCTGCTTGCGCTCGGTGTCGTCTGCGTGGCCGGCGCGTGGTTCTACACCGGTGGCACGCGACCCTACGGCTACGCCGGCTTCGGCGAGGTCGCCGTGTTCGTGTTCTTCGGCCTGATCGGTGTGCTCGGCACCCAGTACGTGCAGGCAGGCCGGATCACGTTGGCCGGCATCGCGGACGCGGTCGCCGTCGGCGCGTTCTCGTCGGCGGTGTTGGTGGCCAACAACCTGCGCGACATCCCGACCGACCAGCAGGTCGGCAAGCGCACCCTCGCCGTGCTCCTCGGCGACCGGCGCACCCGGCTGCTGTATCAGGCACTCGTCGCGGTGCCGCTGCTGGTCAGCATCGGCGTGGCCGCCATCGGCGACCAACCGTTGGCTTCGCTGGGCCTGATCGCCGCGCTGCCGCTGTTCGGGCCGGTCCGCCGGATCCGGAGCGGCTCGGCCGGGCTGGCGCTGATTCCGGTGTTGCGCGACACCGGTCTTGCCATGTTGCTGTGGGCCGTCGTCACGGGTGTGGCGCTGGCCGTGCACTGACCTTGTCTCGACCGGACAAGAAGATGGACCTCGTTGCCGCCGCACCGGTATACCGGAATCTGTGCTGCCACAACGTATGTCGCGCGCCCTGGTCCTGATCGCCGCCACCTCGTTGGTCGGCATCCCCGTTGCCACACCGGCGAACGCGGCCACGTTCACGTCGTTGGCCGCCGCGTTCGACAACACCGGGATCAGCGACAACGCCAACACCGCCGGCGCGAACCTGGACGGCAGCGGCAACAGCCTGTCCGCGCAGGATCTGCTCGCGGCCGGCTGGTCGCCCGGCACCGCGATGACCGTGGACAACACGCCGTTCACCTGGCCCACCGCCCCAACCGCGACACCGGACAACGTGGTCGCGGGCGGCCAGGTGATCGACGTGACGGGAAGCGGCAGCGCGCTGCAGTTCATCGCGACCGCCAACAACGGGCCGATCACCTCGAACGGCACGATCACCTACACCGACGGCAGCACTCAGCCGTACACGATCGCCGTCCCGGACTGGTTCGCCGGCAACGCCGCGCCCAGGGCCGTCGGCCTACCGCACTGGAACACACGTAGCGGTCAGCAGGCCGCGTCGATCAAGCTCTACCCCGAGTCGGTTCCGTTGAACGCCAACAAGACCGTGCGCTCCGTGACCCTGCCGAACGTCAGCAACGGCGTCGCGCCGGGCGTCCCGGCCCTGCACGTCTTCGCCGTGGGGGTCCGGCCGGGTCCTGGCGCGTGGACCGGCACCTGGTCCGCGGCGCCGGACGTCGTGTCGAGTGTCGGGCCGTGGACGCAGCAGACGCTGCGCATGGTCGTGCACGACAGCGTCGGCGGCAACGCGGTCCGGCTGCGGCTCGCGAACACGTTCGCCGGTTCGCCGGTCGTGATCGGCCACGCCACCGTCGCCGTCCAGAACAGCGGCGGCACCGCCACCGGACCACCCGTTTCGCTGACCTTCGGCGGCCGGCGGCAGGCCACCATCCCGGCCGGTGGCGAACTGGTCGGTGACGGCGCGTCGGCGACCATCCCGGCCAACGCGAACCTGCTGGTCAGCGTCTACTTCCCGGGCCCGGTCACGTTCGCGATGGTCCACTCGCTCGCGCAGACCACCTCGTTCACCACGCCCGCGGGCGCCGGGGATCACACCGCTGACGTTGCCGCCGGCGCCTTCACCGGCACGTTCGGCTTCTGGACGTTCCTCGGTGGCGTGGACGTCATGGCGTCCGGTCGGCCGGGCACGGTCATCGCGCTGGGCGACTCGATCACCGACGGTGTCGGCTCGACCGTCAACGCCAACCACCGCTGGCCCAACCTGCTGGCCAACCGGCTCACCAGCCCGCACTTCGGCGTGCTGGACGAGGGGATCTCCGGCAACAAGGTGGTGTCCGACCAGTTCACCGACTTCGGTGTCAGCGCGGTCAACCGGTTGGACCGGGACGTGATCGACCAGCCGGACGCGCGCACGCTGATCGTGTTCGAGGGCATCAACGACGTGAAGGGCGGTACCCCGGCCGCCCAGGTCATCGCCGGCATCCAGCAGATCGCGGCCCGGGCGCACGCCTTCGGCCTGCGGGTCCTGATCGCCACGATCGCGCCGTTCCAGGGCTGGTCGGAGTTCACCCCGGCGTCCGAGGCGGCGCGGGAGGCGGTCAACAACTACATCCGCACCACACCGGGCTTCCTGGACTTCGACCAGGTCCTGCGCGATCCGGCCAACACGCTGCGGCTGCTGCCGGCGTTCGACAGCGGGGACCACCTGCACCCGAACGACGCCGGCTATCAGGCCGTGGCCAACTCGGTCAACCTGGGTGCGCTCTAGCTCCAGGTCCCGGTGGCCAGGAAGCGTGCCAGCACGGCGTGGTGCGGGGCGAGGTCCATGCCCTGCGCGGCGACCCAGTCGTCGTCGTAGTAGGTGTGGCCGTAGCGTTCGCCGCCGTCGCACAGCAGCGTGACCACGCTGCCGGTCCGACCTTCGCCGCGCAGCGCGGCGATCAGTTCGAACGCGCCCCACAGGTTCGTGCCGGTCGAGCCGCCGACCCGGCGGCCGAGCACGTCCTGCACGTGCCGCGCGGTCGCCACCGACGCGGCGTCCGGCACCTTGATCATCCGGTCGATCACCTGCCCGACGAACGACGGTTCCACCCGTGGCCGGCCGATGCCCTCGATGCGCGAGCCGACCGTGCCGGTCAGCGTCGGGTCGCCGTCGCGCCACGCGTCGAAGAACACCGAGTTCTCCGGGTCGACCACGGCCAGCCGGGTACGCATCCGCCGGTAGCGGATGTAGCGGCCGATGGTGGCACTGGTGCCGCCCGTGCCGGCGCCGACCACGATCCAGGTCGGCTCAGGGAACCGTTCCAGCGCCATCTGCTCGAAGATCGACTCGGCGATGTTGTTGTTGCCGCGCCAGTCCGTGGCCCGCTCGGCGTGCGTGAACTGGTCCATGAAGTGGCCACCGAGCTCGGTGGCCAGCCGGCGGGACTCGGCGTAGATCGCGGACGGGGTGTCCACGAAGTGGCAGCGGCCGCCCTGCCGCTCGATCAGCGCGGTCTTCTCCTGGCTGGTTGAGCGGGGCATCACCGCGATGAACGGCAGGCCGAGCAGCCGCGCGAAGTACGCCTCGGACACCGCGGTGGACCCGGACGACGCCTCGATCACCGTCGTGCCCGCGCCGACCCAGCCGTTGGCGATCGAGTAGAGGAACAGCGACCGCGCCAGCCGGTGCTTCAGCGACCCGGTCGGATGGGTGGACTCGTCCTTGAGGTAGAGGTCGACCCCCCATTCGGTCGGCAGCGGGAAGGGCAACAGGTGGGTGTCCGCACTCCGGTTGGCGTCCGCGTTGATGATGCGGATGGCCTCACACACCCAGGTCCGAGTGGTCTCACAACATCGGTCGACGGTGGTCACGAACGCAGCGTACGAGACAACCGAACGTGACCGCGTTGCCCGACCTGGACCCTCATCACCCGGTCGAGCTGTGTTTGACCTGTGATTTGGGCACCAATTTTTGACTGTTATGTCCGCTATTGGTCTAGTCCACTGGTTGAATCCAGGTTACGAGAAGGTCTCGCCGCGCAGTTCGGCGCGCAACCGATCCCGTGCCGCACCCCGCACCGCACCCCGCGCGGCCAGCCCCGCGGCCACCCGTTGGTGCCAGCCGCGCAGCACCACCATGGACACCGGCAGCCCGACGACGAGCCCGACCGCGATGCTCACCAGTAGCGGCACGTTGATCAGCGTGAGGACGATCGCAACCACCACGACCAGCGCAAACCGGGCCAACACGTACAGTGTCAGATCCCGCCCGAGATGCGCCGGCACGTCGGGCAGGGCAGCGCTTTCCGGGCGGATCCCGGTGTCGGACTCGTCGGCCACGAGGCTCACGCTACGCGGCCCGAACGGCCCTTCGAGCGGCGCCTCAGGGCCCCCGATACCCTCCGCAACCAAAGTTGCTTCTGCATGATGCAGAAGAGCACGATTTGTCTCTTACTCCCTCTTTACCATTCACCTAGCGTTCGAGTACCTGGCGGGCGAGATGGCACTATGCGACCGGAACGCCGGATCTCCACGCATCCGTGTTCGACCATGAGGAGGACGACAGTGACTGCGTC
>DASXXM010000038.1:0-2571 GCA_036503065.1 Pseudonocardiaceae bacterium
ATGGGCATCACGATCTCGCCTGCCGTGTAGCCATCGCCTCGGTTTGTGTCCTTGAAGCACTTTGCTATAGCAACTTTGCTATAGCATACTTGCTGTCGGCGCGGTGGTTCGGGCCGCCCCCGTCATGGAGGCCGCAGTCAGCGCAGCCGACGACCCGGTCCAGCGCCAGGGCCGCGGCCCTGGCGCTGGCCCGGTCCGCGACCTGCCCGGCGTATTTGCTATTTGCTATTTGCTGTTGCTAGCTCCTTGCTCCCCTCGCGTATTTGCTATAGCTAGCTGCTTAGTTCCGTTGTTCGTTGCTATAGCAAGTTGCTTGGTTCTCGTTGCTCGTTGCTATAGGTAGTTGCTTGGTTCCAGTGGACCGTTGGTCGTTGCTATAGCTTATTTGCTATTGACTAGAAGGCGGATAGGCCGTTTGGTGCGCCGAGGCCGGTTGGGCCGTCCCAGCCGGTGCCGGACTGGCATAGCTGGACCGGGGCCGACACGCTCTGGCACGCGTTGTGCGGGGCGTTCTGGCCGATGGTCACGTCGATGAAGTCCTTCTTCGGCGCGGTGTAAAGAGTGTTCGGGCCGATCACCTGGGACGTGTGGCCGCCGCGGACGTACAGGCCCGCGATGAACGGCGACGACGCGCTGGTGCCGCCGACCACGAACCAGTTCAGCGGCTGGCCGGAGAACGGGGCGTACGTGTCGTAAACCGCCGGGCCGGTGGCCGGGTCTGCGTCGGCCGAGATGTCCGAACCGGACCGGTGGCCGGCACAGAACGCGCTGACGGCGGTGGGCTGGCCGATCGCGGCCGGCAGGTCGGTCTCGCAGCCACTGCCGGCGCCGCTCCACGCGGTCTGGGCGAACGTGGTGCCGGCCGTGTTGGTGGCGAACAGCGACGTGCCGCCGACCGATGTGACCCACGGCAGGTTCTGCGGCCAGCCGGTGTGCTGGTTGCCCTCGAAACCGCCGTCGCCGGACGACGCCATAACCGCCATGCCGGGGTGGAACAGGTCCCGGCCGGCCTGGCCGGTCTCGACGTTCTGGTCGCTCGTGTACTGGTAGCTCATGCTGACCGCGCCCGCGCCCAGCCTGGCCGCGGTGTTCACGGCGGTGCCGAAGTCGGCCATGCTGGCGTCGGTGTTGGTGAAGCCGTCGCCGACCGGGATCTGGACCTCCAGCAGCTTGCAGCCGGGGCAGGCCGCGGACGCCAGCTGCATGTCCAGCGCGGTCTCGACCGCGACGTTCTCCTCTTCGAACTGGCCGAACAGGGTCGGGTCCGGGGTCAGCGGCGGGCCGCCGTGCAGGTCGGTGATCGTCAGGCAGCCGTTGGCCGTGGTGCACGCCGGCAAGCCGAACTGCGCGCGGTAGACGGCCAGGTCCGATTCCAGATTGGGATAGGCGCCCGCGTCGATGATGGCGACCGTGCCGGTGGCGCCGACCGTGGCGGCCGGCAGGTGGTAGGCGTTGGCGAAATCGGCTGGGCCGTAGCCCAGTGGTGTCGTGGTCGACAAGGCATTGGTCGAGCCGGTGGCCGACGTGACGACCTGGGCGAGGCAGTGGGCGTTGGCGGCGGCACAGACCTTGCGGACGCCATGCGTGGCAAGGAGGCTGCCGCCCCGCAGTTCGGCGCGCAGCGACGCGACGTTGGGGGACGCCACGTTGGGGCTGGTGGTGGTGCCGGGCTGGGCAGCCTGGGCGGTGGCTGCGAACGTCGCAAGCGCGACCACGAGTGCGGCGCCGACGCCGAGAGCACGGCGCACGGCGAATCTGGTGGACCGAACGGACATATGTCCTCCTGAACCGGGGAAACGTTCGGCCAGCATCTCGGTCCGCGACGGCGTGCACACCCTCCGTTCGTCGCAAAGGTATCCGATTTTCCGCAATTGCTCCGAATGGCCGTCACCGAATGGAGCAGGACCAGCGACTGGTGGCGGTCGGTATTGACTCGGTCACGTTGCAGGGACCAGCATCGACGAATCTCCCTTGATCAATTCGGTGACGGTGCGTCGCCGGATGCGAACGCAGGAGTTCGATGATGGGAAAGCGCTTATACAGAGTCACAAGATCGGCTGTGGTACTTGTCTCGGCAGCCGGCTTGGCGGGCGCGTCGTTGTTGGGGATCGGCGGCAGCGCGGCAGTTGCCGCAGGTCAGCCGGTCTATCTCAACCAGCATGCGTCGACGCAGGACAGGGTCGCCGACCTGCTGCGCCGGATGACCCTTGCCGAGAAGATCGGCCAGATGACGCAGATCGAGGTCAGCCGGGTCGTCGGCAACTGCACCAACGGGCCGGGCCCGCTCAATCAGGTTTGTGCACAGGCCGTACTCGGCGACGCCGCGGTCGGCTCCATCCTGTCCGGCGGCGGATCGCCGCCCACCGAGAACATCAACGGCGCGGACGCGCCCCAGGACTGGGCCACCGCGATCAACTCGGTGGTGCAGTTCTCCATCGACCACAACCCGCTGCACATCCCCGTCATCTACGGCGCGGACGTCGTGCACGGCCACAACAACGTGCTCGGCGACACGATCTTCCCCGAGAACATCGGCATGGGCGCCTCGTACGACACGGCACTGGAGCAGGC
>DASXXM010000039.1:0-5801 GCA_036503065.1 Pseudonocardiaceae bacterium
TGGACGTGGCCATCTCCGACGACGGCGTCGGCCTGCCGCGCGGATTCTCGCTGGAACGCACCGAACGGCTCGGCCTGCAGATCGTGCGCACACTGGTGGACAGCGAACTGCGCGGATCCCTGAGCCTGCGCCGCAAACACAACCGAGGCACTGAGGCCGTACTGCGCGTACCGCTTCGTCAACCACGTTGACGATGAGTTCGGCGCGGCCCGCCGTCGTGAACAGCGCAAAGCAGTTGTGACTTCGGACCTGCCCCGCCGGAGAACCACTGTCGGTGGCGAAATGCGCTGCCTGCGGCATAAACGGCGTTATGGGCGGGCGGTGTCCGGACCGAAGACGTAATCGAGCTGGGCGATAAGGATGGTCCTCGCTGTCCGGGCGGTGTGGTGCCCGACGACGATGTTGAAGATCAAGCCATCGAGCAGAGCTATCAAGGCGTCGGCGTCGCGCTGGGCGGTCGTCCGGTCGAGCCCGTTGGATCGGTTCGGTGAGGGCTGTTTTCAGGTCGTCAGCGCCGTTGTTCAGCACTGCCCGGCTCGCCGGGCGCAGCAGGAAACGCCTGAGCCAGGCGAACTGGACTACCACCGAGGCATCTACGCCGCCGGCAGCCTGCGCCACAGCGGCCTACGTGGCCGCCGGTGACCTCCGCCGGCAATTGGCCAAGCTGGCCATGCCGACCCTGGTGGTCCAGGGCGAAGCCGACCCGGGGCCCGCGTCCGGCGACCGGACCTGCCAGCCGCGCGGATTGTCCGGTCCGCCATCGGCCATTGCGTCGTGGCGGCGAGCAGCGCTTCCTGTACCACGTCCTCGCACGCGTCGAAATGGCCGTGGCGGCGCACCAGAGCGCCCAGCACCAGCGGTGCCCGGGTACGCGGCAGGATTTCGGCTCGGCCGTCGGCCTTTCCGAAAGTCCGCCACGCGCAGACGCGAGAACCCGCTACCGGGGGGTGTAGCGGGTCCTTCGCGTAGGACGCTTCCGGGTTGGTTCCCCGGCTCGGCACAGAGGGTGGGGGCCCTCCTGCTCAGGTATGACTTCTGGCGCTGGTGCGGGCGCGGGACCGGGTGCGGCGCTTCAGCGCACGCCTCTCGTCCTCGCTCATTCCGCCCCAGACACCGGCATCCTGGCCGCTGTCCAGTGCCCACGTCAGGCAGCTGGACGCGACCGGGCAACGTCGGCAAACCGACTTGGCCTCGCTGATCTGCAGGAGCGCGGGACCGCTGTTCCCCACGGGAAAGAACAGCTCAGGGTCCTCGTCACGGCAGGCCGCGCGGTGGCGCCAGTCCATTGTTCCTTGCTCCTCGCTAGGCGCGCTTCTACGCACCATTCGTCGTCGGGTAGGTCGTCGGGGTGCTTGTGAATGGTTTCACGAACCGCGTCGATGTCAAGAGCTTTGTCACAAACCGGTGAGAGAGCTCACCCGAAAGATCGACTGCACTTGACATGCGGATTCGACGTGCCTCGCCAACCAGGTCAACGTCGCGGCCTGGTCGCGGCCAGGTCACGTACGGATCACACTGCGACCCTGAGTGCGGCCGGCACTGACACGAAGTTTACACTCCGCCGCTCACCCAGCAGGTCGCCGTCGACCTGGACCCGGACCGGCTTGGCCGATGTCACCCGAATGTGTGACACGTCGTCGCGCAGCACGAGGTGCTTGCCCGTGGGTTCGGCCGCGTTCCGCAGCACCTGGCCGAGGTGCCGCAGCACGGTCGGTGTCCGCAGGCTACGCAGCGCGAACAGGCCGAGGCCCCGGTCGAACGAACACGTCGGGATCAGCCGCAACGGCCTGGACCCCACGTAGGTCCACGGGTCGGTGTTGCACACGAACGCCAGCCGCGCCCCGGTGATCGGCTCCTCGCCGGGCAGTTCCACGGTCAGCTCCGGCGCGCGCAGCGCCTCCCGGGCGTAGTGGCCGAGCGCGGTGCGCATGTAGAGCACCGGGCTGGCCTGCTTGCGTCGCCTGCGGTCCACCGCGGCGACCACCTCGGCGTCCCAGCCGATGCCCGCGTTGAACGTGAACCACCGGTCGTCCACCCGGCCGAGGCCCACCATTCTGGAGCGGCCGGTCTCGATCGCGCGCAGCAGCAGGTGCGTCGCCTCGACCGGGTCACGGGGCAGGCCGAGCGCCCGTGCGAACACGTTGGCCGACCCGCCGGGCACCACGCCCAGCGTCGGCCTGTGGGCACCGTCGTGCCCGGCCCGCATCATGCCGTTGACGACCTCGTTGACGGTGCCGTCGCCACCGTGCGCCACGACCAGGTCGACGCCGTCCGCGACGGCCTGGGCGGCCGCGTCCGCGGCGTGGCCCCGGTAGCTGGTCTCCAGCACCTCGAGCTTCACGTCGCTGGCCAGCGCGTGCGCCAGCACGTCACGCCCGGCGGCCGTCGTCGCGGTCGCCTGCGGATTCACAACCAGGAGGGCAAGCACTAGCGCAGGGTAAGCCAATTCAACTGGTTAACCCGGTTGTGCTCACCCGTGCGCATGGTCACAGCACCGGTTGTGACGTCCGCTCCCTCCTCGCGCATGACGACATCGCGCGACCCGTTCACGGTGGCCGTGTCGTGGCGAGTGCACCCAGACGACCGTCTGCTCCCCGACGACTGCGGACTGGCCTACCGATCATCGCGCGTCCAGTGGTCAGAAGAATACGGCCGACCGGGTGGCCTACGATCAGCGGTAGGCACGTAACGTGACGTGCGCGACCCCACCACCGAAAAGGCTGTCCCGGTGCCCACTTCGAGCCCAGCGCCCCGAACAGTGCGCATAGTCGGCTTTCTGGTCGCGGCGCAGGGTTTGGCCGCCCTCGCGTTCGCCGTCGCGGTACTCGTGCGGGCACTCAACGTGACCAACGGGGCGCCTCTATTGGGTGAGGCCGGGTTCTTCGGCCTGCTGGCCGCCGCGATTCTCGGGCTGGCCGCCGGCCTGATACTCGGCAGGCGCTGGACGCGCACCCCGGCGACCGTGCTGCAACTGCTGCTGATCGCGGTCGCCTGGTACGCCATCGGACCGACGTCGCTGGTGGTGCCGGCGATCATCACGGTCGCGGTGAGCGTTGCCGCGCTCGTGCTGCTGTTCACCGCGCCGGCACGCGCCTGGGCCGTCGACACGACCGCCGATCGTTAGGCCGCCCGCGTTTCCGCCTCGGACGGCAGCGTGTGCTCGACGACCAGCGCGGTGCTGTTGTCCCGCCCGCCGAAGCCGAGCGCCGCGTCCACCAGTTGCTCGGCCGGTTTCGGCCCGTCCAGGATGGTTCTGAGGTCCGTGCCGGTCAGCGACCGGTACACGCCGTCGGAACACAACAGCAGCCGCCCGGCCGCCAACGCGGTGTGCGTGCTGCCGACCCGCTCCGGCGTGACGGTCCGCACGGACGTGGTGACCAGGTGCGCCATCCGCGGTGTGACGGGCTGGCTGCGGGACCGGTAGTACTCGGCCACGGTGTGATCCACGGTGATCTGCTCCAGCACCCGGCCGTTGGACTGGTAGGCCCGGCAGTCACCCACCCACGCCACGTCGCAGGAACAGGCGCCCGGCACGGCCACGACGAGCACGGCGTCGCCGTCGTCCGGTCCCTCCGCCAGCAGGATCCGCTGCGCGGCCAACACGGCCAGCACGGGCCCGACCGACACCGCCGCCCGTGCCGCGATCCCGGCGGCCAACTGCGCCGCCGACGCGGCCGCCCAGGTGTCCCCGACCCCGTCGGCCACCACGAACGCGGCGCGTCCGGTATCCGGATCGTGGTGCACCGCGGTGGCGTCGGCGTTGATCTGCCGTGGTCCGCGCCTGCTGGCCGCGTGCCACGGCACGGTGATCAACGGGTGGGTCAACATGGCGACCTCCTGTGCCTCCGGCGGCGACCTTCGTGCCGCACCGTCAGCTTCAGGAAAGCCGATCAAGCCAAGAGAACGCTTGCCATCGGCTGTGGATCAGCTGTGTTCCGCGAGTGCCGCCAGCGCGTCGTCGGCCAGCCGGTACCGCGTCCACCCGTCGACCGGCACCGCGGCCAGGGACCGGTAGAACTCGATGGCGGGCGTGTTCCAGTTCAGGACCGACCATTCGAACCGTTCGTAGCCGTGCTCGACGCACTCCCGCGCCAACACGGCCAGCAGTGCCCGGCCCAGCCCGCGACCGCGATGCGCCGGCCGGACGAACAGGTCCTCCAGGTAGAGCCCGTGCACACCGCGCCACGTGGAGAAGCTGAGGAACCACACCGTGAACCCGACGACCTCGCCGGCCACCTCAGCCACGTGCCCGAACAGCGCGGGCGCAGGCCCGAACAACGCGCTGTGCAGCTGCTCGACGGTCAGGTGGCACTCGTCCGTGGCCTTCTCGTAGTCGGCCAGCTCGTGCGCGAGCGCGACGACACGTTCGACATCGGACCGGACGACACGGCGAATCCTGTTGTCCGGCAAGGTATCCCCCGGTGCGGCGGCCCGGTCAGACCGACCAGGGCGGGATGTTCGACCGTATCACCTGACGTTCGCCGCGCTCCGAACCGAGCACGGTCGTGCCGGCCGGATCCAGCCCGAACCGGACCCCGTCCGAGACCGGCTCGTCCAGCCACCGCGCCACCAGCACCCGGCTGAAATGCCCGTGCCCGACCAGCACCACGTCCCCGCCGGCCACGGCCGCCGTCACCCGATCGAGGAGGTGCCCGGCGCGCTTGCCGACCTGGTCCGCGGTCTCACCGTGCGGAATCGGATGCGACCACACGGTCCAGTGCGGCACGTTCTGCTGGATCTGCGCGGTGGTCAGGCCTTCGTAGTCGCCGTAGTCCCACTCGGCCAACTCCTCGGTCACCTCGTCCACCTGCAACCCGGCCAACTCGGCGGTCCGCTGCGCCCGCGCGCGTGGGCTTGACAGGACGAGCGCGGGCGGCCGGTTCGTGCCACGCAGCCTGCTGAGCACGAGCCCGGCGAGCCGCGCCTGCTGCTCACCGACGGTGGTCAGCGGGACGTCGGTGCTGCCGGTATGCCGGCCAGTGGCCGACCACTCGGTCTCACCGTGGCGCAGGACGTAGACGACGCACTGGTCATTCGACGACACCCGGTCATGGTAGGCAGCCCGGCCCGGGTCGGCCGGTATCGGCGGGTGTGCCACTGATCTCACTAACCGTTGAGCAACGCGACCAGGCTCTTCGGCGCGATCGCCCGGTAGGCGTCGGTCACGATCTCGTCGATCTCGGCCCAGTCCACGTCCGGCACGTCCAGCCGAACCCCGAGCCACCCGCGATGGCCGACATACGGCGGACAGAAATAGCGGTCCGGATCGCTCGCCAACAAGGCATCCAGCACACCCGGCCCGGCCGCGCACCAGAAACCGACGCGATCGTCGTGGTGGTGATCGGCATACATCACGAAGGTCTTCTTGTCCCGCACGAACCAGGTCGGCTCACCGTGGCTGAGCCGCTCGGTCGTCTCCGGCAACGCGAGACACAACCCACGCAACCGGTCCAGCGGTCCCGTCATGGCCCACCCAGGCCCGAATATCCCGACAGCGGCACGGTCCCGCACGATCGGATCATGAGCCACATGACCAGGAACAAGGCCGGCAGCGCGAACAGCAGCGACAACGTCCGCGCCCACTCACGCACGTGCCGAACCGGCTGCTTCGCACCCAAGGTCATCACCTCGCGGTCAGCTTGCACCGCGCCCCCACCCGACGCAACGCCCTTGTCCGGGAGGCGAAATTCGTCAGGCACATCGTTATTCGGCGGTGACGCACCCGCCACGCATGACGACGGCCGGTGGTGCCGGCTCAAGGCTGGACAGCTCGCCTCGACCCGGTACCGCCGGCCGCATGA
>DASXXM010000040.1:0-9024 GCA_036503065.1 Pseudonocardiaceae bacterium
TGGCGCGGGCACTGGCCAGCGGCGCCACCGTGCTGCTCGCCGACGAACCCACCAGTGGACTGGACCAGAACGAGTCCGGCGCCGTGCTGGCCGTGCTGGACCGGGCGCGCGCCGAACTGGGCGTCACCGTACTGCTGGTCACCCGGGACGCCGCCGTGATCCGGAAGGCCTGCGACGACGTCGCCGTGCTGGACGGCGGCCGGGTGGTGGAACACGGCTCGCTGCTGGACCTGGCCACCGATCTGGACAGCTGGACCGCGAGCGCAGTGCTGCCACCCGTGCACCCCGGCCTGACCGCGGCCGCCAAAACCGCGCTCACCGCCCGGTACGACCGGGTGGCCGACGTGGTGCTGGTGGGCTTCGCCACGGTCGGCGCGCTGCTGCCCGAGGCGGCCAGCCGGTTCGGGGCCGAGATCGCCGTCGTCGGCGGTGGGCTCACCCGCCTCGGGGACACACCGGTGGCGCGGTTCCAGGTGGGGCTGACCGGCGAACGTGCCGACAGCGCGCTGGCCTGGATCGCCGACCGGGGTGGCGTGGTGCACCGGACACCGACCGGGCCGCAGGTGGTAGCCGCCTGACGATGGGCGGTGGGGCGCATCTTCTGCGTTCCGTAGGCTCGTGGTGTGCTTGCCGTCGTTCCACCACCGGTGACCGTTCGTGTGCCCGCCAAGGTCAACCTGCATCTGGCCGTTGGCGACCGTCGCGGGGACGGTTATCACGACCTGACCACCGTGTTCCAGGCGCTGTCGCTGACCGACGAGGTCGTGGTGGCCGCCACCGACGAACCCGGCGTCGAGGTCACCGGCGAGGGCGCGGCCGCGGTGCCGGCCGGGGTGGACAACCTGGCGTGGCGGGCCGTCGAGGCGTTGGCCGAACACGCGGGCCGGGACCTCGCGGAGAGCCGGATCAGGGTGTTGATCCGCAAGACCATCCCGGTGGCGGGCGGCATGGCGGGCGGCAGCGCGGACGCGGCCGCGGCGCTGGTGGGCCTGGCCACGCTGTGGAAACTGGAGATGGCGCGGGACGAACTGGCCATGGTCGCCGCCAGGCTGGGCAGCGACGTGCCGTTCCTGTTGCACGGCGGCACCGCGTTGGGCACCGGCCGGGGAGAGCAGTTGGTGCCGGTGCTGGCGCGGCACACGTTCCACTGGGTGCTCGCGTTCGACCGCGCGGGCCTGCGCACCCCGGACGTTTTCGGCGAGCTGGACCGGTTGCGCGACGAGGGCCGCTCGTCCCGGCTCGGCGCGGTCGAGCCGGTGCTGGAGGCGTTGGCGTCCGGCGATCCGCGTCAGTTGGCGCTGTTGCTGGGCAACGACCT
This sequence comes from Pseudonocardiaceae bacterium, assembly GCA_036503065.1. Taxonomy (GTDB): domain Bacteria; phylum Actinomycetota; class Actinomycetes; order Mycobacteriales; family Pseudonocardiaceae; genus DATEPR01. The sequence continues at coordinate 1,319 of DASXXM010000040.1, forward strand.
GCAGGCCGCCGCCGTGTCGCTGCGGCCGGGACTGCGGCGGACGTTACGGGCCGGGGTGGACGCGGGCGCGTTGGCGGGCCTGGTCAGCGGGTCCGGGCCGACGTGTGCGTTCCTCTGCGCGGACGGCGAGCGCGCGGTGCGGGTGGCGGCGTCACTGGCCGGGGCGGGCGTGTGCCGGACGGTGCGGGTGGCGCAGGGGCCGGTGCCGGGCGCGCGGGTGGTCAACGTCGACGAGGCACCGCGGCCCGTGCCGCCCGAGGTGCACGCCTGATGGCCAATCTGGTCAACCTGGAGTCCGTGCACAAGAGCTACGGCGTCCGGCCGTTGCTCGACGGCGTGTCGCTCGGCGTCGGTGACACCGACCGGATCGGCGTCGTCGGCCTCAACGGCGGCGGCAAGACGACACTGCTGGAACTGCTCGCCGGGATCGTGCCGCCGGACGACGGCCGGATCAGCAGAACACGCGACCTGCGCCTCGCCGTGGTCACCCAACGGTCCGAATTGGACGATGCGGTTACCGTGCGGCAGGCCGTGATCGACCCGCTCGGCACGTCGGCGGAACACGAGTGGGCGGCCGAGCCCCGGGTGCGCGGCGTGCTGAACGGCCTGGGCATCGGCGACCTGGAGGCCACCGTCGGCACCATGTCCGGCGGCGAGCGACGCCGGGTCGCACTGGCCGCGGCGCTGGTGCGCGATCTGGACCTGCTGGTACTGGACGAGCCGACCAACCACCTGGACGTGGAAGGCGTGCGCTGGCTGGCCGACCACCTGCTGGCCCGGCGGTGCGCGCTGGTCGTCGTCACGCACGACAGGTGGTTCCTGGACACGGTCTGCACGCGGACGTGGGAGGTCGCGAACGGCCGCGTCGAGCAGTACGACGGCGGCTATGCCGACTGGGTGTTCGCCAGGGCGGAACGGGTTCGGCTGGCCGACGCCATGGAGGAGCGGCGACGCAACCTGGCCCGCAAGGAACTGGCCTGGCTGCAGCGCGGCGCGCGGGCCCGCACGTCCAAGCCGCGCTACCGGGTGCAGGCCGCGGAGGACCTGATCGCCGACGTGCCGGCGCCGAGGGACACGGTCGAACTCGTGTCGTTCGCCAAGCGGCGGCTGGGCAAGACGGTGCTGGAACTGGAGAACACCGGCCTGGCCGTCGGCGGCCGCACGTTGCTGGACCACGTCACGTGGCGGATCGGCCCCGGCGACCGCATCGGGCTGGTCGGCATCAACGGGTCCGGCAAGACGACGCTGCTGCGCCTGCTGACCGGTGAGCTGGCGCCCGAGACCGGGCGGCTGGTGACCGGCCAGACCGTGCGGCTGGCGTACCTGACGCAGGAACTCCAGGACCTGCCCGAACACCTGCGGGTGCTGGAGGCGGTCGAGGAGATCGCCGGCCGCGTGACGCTGGGCAAGCAGGACCTGTCAGCGTCCCAACTGGCCGAACGCTTCGGCTTCCCCCCGTCCCGCCAGTGGACCCCGGTCGCCGACCTGTCCGGCGGCGAACGGCGGCGGCTGCAGCTGACCCGACTGCTGATGGACGAGCCGAACGTGCTGCTGCTCGACGAACCAACGAACGACCTGGACATCGACACGCTGCAGCAGCTGGAAGACCTGCTGGATTCCTGGGCCGGCACGATGGTGGTCGTCTCGCACGACCGCTACCTGGTGGAACGCGTCTGCGACACGGTGGTCGCGCTACTGGGCGACGGCCGGATCACCCACCTGGTCGGTGGCATCGACGAGTACCTGCGGCGCCTGACCGAGACCCAACCGGTGGTCGTGGCCGCCGGGCCGACCGTGGTGTCCGATGCGGCCGAGAAGCGCAACGCCAGGAAGACGCTGGCGCGCCTGGAACGCCGAATGGAAACGCTCGGTATCCGGATCAAGACCCTGAACGAGGAAATGGCGGCCGCGGGCGCCGACGCCGACCGACTCACCGAGCTGGACGCCCAACTGCGGGCCGTACGCGGCGAACACGACGAACTCGAAGAAGAATGGCTGGCTGTCGCCGATTTGGTCGATTGAACGACTGGACGAATTCTGGACAGAACCAGCGTTCCGTAGTCGGCTGACGACCGAACGTGTTAACTGCCCTTACCGTGCCGTGGGAGGGACGCTGGGGAGGGCCGTGGATTCATGACCGCTGCGCACATGTTCGTGCGCCAGATGCTGTGGCGGCCCGCTGGCGCGCGCCGGACTCCCGAGCCGGTCATCGCGCTGCTCGGTCCACTCGGCGCCGGCAAGACCCATACGCTGCGCGCGATATCGCACGAGTGCGACAGCACGATCGTGCATGCCCTGCTCGACTTCGCGAATCCCAGGGGCATCGATCCGTTCGCGGCGGTGGGCTTCGTCGCGTTCGAGATGATGCGCACCTGGCGGAACCTGCCCAAGGACCCGACGTTCCACCGGGTCGGGCTGTCCCTGCTGGCACTGAACGAAGTGCTGCCCGAGAACCGGAACGCGGCCCGCGCCAAGATCGCGCAGTTGATCGCGGAGTACGTGAAGGACACCAGGGAAGGCCGCCGCGCGGTGCGGGTCGCGGACGTGGCGAACGCCTCGGTCCGGTTCGCCCTCGGCGTGACCGGGATCGGCGCGACACCGCAGGGCCAGGCGGTTCAGGCGGTCTACGAGCAGGCCAAGCCCGCCATTGCCGACCTGCTACAGGGATCCGCGCGGCGGCTGGCTCTCGGTCGCTCGGAGCGCTGGCTGGCCGAGTTGCTCGAGGACGCCACACTGGTCGACTCGCTGATCACGTTGAGCCGTCGCCGGCATGAGCCGCTGCACCACCTGATGAGCGCGCTGCTGGCCGATCTGGCCGACAACGCCGCCCGGCGGACCATCCCGGTCGCGAAGTGCCGATGCCTTGTCCCGCGCGATGTCCACGAGCACGAGCATGCCTGGGTGCTGCTGGTCGACAATGCCGACAACGACAGCGGGCAACAGTTCCTGGCCGCGCTGGTCCAGGCCCGCCAGCAACGGGTGAACGTGGGTCCCGACCGCGAGCCGGACCACGATCCGCTGCTCGTGGTCACCGCTGTCGACCAGTGGACGGCCGCCTGGGGCCACTGGTGGCAGCGGCCGTGGCAGGCCGAACCGGATTCCCCGCCACGACAACGGATTCCGCTGCTCTCCACGGCGAGTTTCGACCAGTGGACCCACGCCCACGGTGTCGCCAACGCCGTCGCCTGGTACCCGGTGTGGCTGGACCCGCCGGATTCCGGCGAGACCGCCCAGGTGCCTACGGGGTGGGCCGATGACGCGTTCGGTGCTGTCGTCCGTCGGCTGTCCGGTGACCTGCCGGCCGCGGCGAAGGAGATCGGCGAGCAGTTCATGACGCACCCGTCCGCCGCCGACTTCGCGTCGGGCGTCCGGTCTCTGCTGTTCGACGACGTACCGGAGAATGCGTTGTGGCAGCGGGCACTGCGCGCGAACCTGCCGGACGACCTGCTCGTGCGGGCGCTGTGGCGGGTGGTGCCCGACGCCGTCGCGGTGGCCTGCCGTCTCGTCGAGCCCGGCGCAACGGACGATCTCGACCCGGCCACGTTCCCCGAAGCGGCGCGCACCCTGCGGCTGCTGCGGACGAACCTGTGGATCAGCACGTTCGCGGCACGCCCGTCCCGCCTGTGGTCTGTCGGCAACGGCGACGCGGCACATCCGGCGGTGCTGCACCCCTGGCTGGTGCGCTGCCTGCTCGCCGGCCTGGCCGCGGAGAGTGCCGCGGCCGAGCGTCGCAGCGGCGCGTGGACCTGGCACAGCCTGTTCACCGGTCTATCCGAAGTAGACAGTGTCGGACCCGGACTGTACTACCAGCTGGCGAGCGACCGGTTCGACGACGTGGTCGCGGGGCTGGTCGAGCGGTTCGTCGCCGACGACCACCGGACGTGGGTCCGCCTGCTCGACTACGTGACCGGCGCGCCGTGCCGCTGGCCCGCCCTGGAATCGACCAAGAAGTCCGTCGCCCGGCTGGTACCGGACGACCAGCCGGGTCGTACCCCGGTGCAAGCGCCGGTCGCCAATCTGGTCGCCCTGCTGTGGTTGTGCCGCGATCCGCTGACCGTGCCGAACCAGGACGACGACTGGGACACCAAGATCCACGCCAGCTTCATCCGTCTGATCGGCGTTTCGACCCGCGCGGACACCAGCGCCCTTGAGGAGGCCGCCGAGCAGTTCACGCACTGAACGGCCGGTCTCGTCCATTTCTTCGCCAAGGAGCGGTCATGTGGAGATGGTTGACCCAGCACTTTCCCAGGCTGTCGATGTCGGTACGCCGGCATCCCTTGCGCGCCGGCGTGATCGTTGTCGTCGTGCTGGCCTGCGTCGTCGCCCTCATCATCGTCGTGCCTCCCCTGGTGTCCCGGCCGCCGTGCGGACCGGGCATGTCCGCCAGTGGTGACGCCTGTGTCGGTGTCGACCTGGCCAGCGGGCCGATCGCCAAGGGCGAACCGGCCGAGATGGGTGCGCTGGAGGCCGATATCAAGGCCAACAACGACATCAGGACCAGTGACGGCCAGCCGTCACAGGACTACATCTCGATCGTGCTGCTACTGAACTTCTCGCCGATCGCCGGCATCGACACGCAGTCCTATTCGGACATCTACTCGGACGTCGATGGCGCCATCACCGCGGCGTGGCGGGCCAACCACACCGCCGCCGTGCAGGGCAGCCTGCCGAAGGTCAAGTTGTTCCTGGGCAACATGGGCAGCCAGTACGCGCACTGGTCCGACGCCGTCGACCAGATCGCGGCCAACGCGGCGGCGAACCACATCACGTCAGTGATCGGCCTCGGCGAGAGCACCGACGCGACCAGGGCCGCTGCCGCGCGGATCGTGGACAGGGCGCACCTACCGGTGATCGGCGCGACGGTGACCGGCGACACCATGAACTTCTATCCCGGCTCCACCAGGCGCGACAACGGTTTCTTCCGCGTCTCGCCGACGAACACGGACACCGTCGCCGTCGCGACGCGGTACATCGCGAGCATCCAGCGCGACCAGACGCACGTCGCGATCGTGCAGGACAACGTTCCCGGCGACGATTACAACCAGACGCTCGCCACGGCCGCCGACAACGACATGCCAGCGGCCCACCAGTTCCCGTTCACATCGCCCGCCACCCTGCCAGCAGGCATCAAACGCAGCCAGGAGCTCATCCAGCAGTTCTCCTTCCTGGACCAGAACATCTGCTCCGTCGCGCCGACGGTGATCTACTTCGCCGGCCGCGGCGCGGATCTCGGCCCGTTCGTGCAGACGTGGACGCAAGCCGGCACGCCGTGCGCCAACGGGCAGCTGACGATCATCACCGGCGACGACGGCGGGTCGGCCATCGACGATCCCGCCCTGCACCAGGCGGTCCGCGCCGGCATAACAGTGCTGTTCACCGCCGTGGCCACCGCGGACCAATGGGGTCCGTGCCCGGCGCCGGGCGTCCAGCTCAGCCCCGATCAGGCCAGCTACGACACGTTCCAGGCGGCTTTCACCGGCCAGCCTGATGTCTGCACGCATCTGCGCGTGACCGCGGACGACGGTGCCGCCCCATTGTCCTTCGGGCTGCCGGACCTGCGCAGCGGCGATGCCATCCTGACCCAGGACGCCGGGTTCGCCGCGATCACCGCGGCGCGCCGTGCCGACCGGGCCGCCGACACCGGCGACGGCGGCCTCGTGGTGCGCGATCCCTACTCGCAGGTCGGGCTCATCGAGGAGATGCGGTGCACCAACGCCGTCCAGGGCGCCAGCGGGCTGATCCAGTTCAGCCAGAACCCGGCGAACTACGGCAACCCGATCGCCAAACCGGTGCCGGTGGTCCAGATCAACGCCGACGGGACGACGAGGACCCTGTCTGCCGTGCCGGGCGCCGACTCGGCCGTGACCTGCTGACCTGCCTTGGCGCGGGTGGGTGGATAGGCTCCGGGGTATGAGTCGGTTCGTTGACACGCTGGTGGCCACCGCCGCCGAGACTGACCGGGGGATCGTCACCGGGGAGCCCAAGGCGCCGCGCCGGCAGACGTGGGGGGAGATCCACGCGCAGGCCCTGCGGATGGCAGGCGCGCTGGTGGCCGGCGGGCTGGCCCCCGGATCGGCCGTTGCCGTGCTGGCCGCCGATCCGGCGCTGATCGCGCCCGCCGTGCAGGCGGTGTGGCTGGCCGGCGGCAGTGTCACGATGCTGCACCAGCCAACGCCCCGCACCGATCTGGCGGAATGGTCCGCGGACACCGTGCGGGTGTTGGACATGATCGGCTCGACACTGGTCCTGCTCGGCACCCCGTTCGACGCGCTCGCGCCGGTGCTGGACGAGCACGGCGTCGGCTACCGGATGCTGCCCGACCTGCTCGACGGTGCGCCGCTGGCCGACGTCGTGCCGTCCGCGGAGGACGCGCCCGCGCTGTTGCAGCTCACCAGCGGCTCGACCGCGGACCCCAAGGCCGTCCGGATCACGCACGGCAACCTGATCGCCAATATCCGCTCGATGACGCAGGCGGCCGCGTTGGACCCGGCGCGGGACACGATGATGTCCTGGCTGCCGCTGTTCCACGACATGGGCATGGTCGGCTTCCTCACGGTGCCGATGACGATCGGCGTCGAACTGGTCAAGGTGACGCCGGTGGACTTCCTGTCCGGACCGCTGCTGTGGCCCGCGCTGCTGAGCAAGTACCGCGCGAACGTCACGGCCGCGCCGAACTTCGCCTACGCCATGGTCGGCCGCAGGATGGCCAAGACGGACGAGGTCTACGACCTCTCGCACCTGCGGCTGGCCCTCAACGGCGCCGAGCCGATCGACGAGGCCGCGGTCGCCAACTTCGTGTCGGCGGGCGCTCGGTTCGGGATGCCGCCGGAGTGCGTGCTGGCCGCCTACGGCATGGCGGAGGCCACCCTGGCCGTGTCGTTCGGGCCGCTGTTCAGCGGCCTGTCGCTGGACGTGATCGACACCGACGAACTGGAGGCCAACAACCGCGCGGTGCCCGCGTCGTCCGGGAACACGCGGGCGTTCTCGCTGCTCGGCCCGCCCCTGCCCGGCCTCGAGGTGACCGCCGTCGACGCGGACGGCAAGGTGTTGGGCGAGCGGGAGGTGGGCGAACTGCGGGTGCGCGGCGCCGCCGTCACCCCCGGCTACCTCACCATGCACGGCCCGGAACCCACCCAGGACGCCGACGGCTGGCTGGCCACCGGTGACCTCGGCTACCTGGTGGCCGGCAAGGTGGTGGTGTGCGGGCGGCGCAAGGACGTGATCATCATGGGCGGCCGCAACATCTACCCCACCGACATCGAACGGGCCGCACTGTCGGTGGACGGCGTCCGGGCCGGCAACGCCGTCGCCATCCGGCTGGACGCCGGCACCCGGCGGGAACGGTTCGCGGTCGCCGTCGAGTCGACCCTGGCCGGCAACGCGGACGCCGAACGCACGCTGACGAAGGAGATCACGTCGAAGGTGGTGGACGCGGTCGGCCTGCGCCCGGTCGGCGTGTTCGTCCTGAGCGCGGGCAGCCTGCCCAAGACCCCGTCCGGCAAGCTGCGCCGTTCCGCTGCCGCCGCCCTGGTCAGCGACAAGCTGCGCGGATAAGGGAAAACGCTAGTGGAAGCTGTTCTGCGCGGCTTCCAGGCCGCCCGACAGCAGCGCCGTCGCGGCGTCGGCGGCCCTGTCGAGTACGAACGCCAACTCCTTGCGTTCGGTCGACGAGAAGTCGCGCAGCACGAAGTCGGCCGGGTCCATCC
>DASXXM010000041.1:0-3356 GCA_036503065.1 Pseudonocardiaceae bacterium
CGGCATGATCGACGCCGACCGGCACCACGTCGACCCGGTCCCCGGGCACCCGCAGGTGCCGGATGATCGCGCCTTTCGCGGCCACCGACGGCGTGATGATCCGGCGCAGTCGCCCGGCCACCCGCCGCTGCATGGCGACGAACCGATACCAGCGCAGGATCGCCGTGCGCCGCTCGGCCGCGCCGTGCGCCACCTCCAGATCGCGGTCGATCACCACCGGATGGTGCACCGTGGCCAGCATCGGCAGGCCGAGCGCTGGCACGCCGAGTAGCCCGTAGCCAAGGCACTGGTTGTCGTGCACGACATCGAACTCGCGGCGTCGTCTGGCCAGCATCGCCAAGGCACGCAACGAGAACGCCAGCGGTTCCGGGAAACCGCCGAGTCTCATACCGGCGAACTCCACCCAGTCCGGGATACCGTGCAGTTCGCGCAACGCGGGCGTACGGAACGGATTCGGCTCGGCGAACAGGTCCAGTCCGCGTAGCCGCGTCAACCGAACGCCATCGGCGAGCACCGGATACGGCGGCCCCGCGATCACCTCGACGTCGTGGCCCATCGCGGCGAGCTCGCGGCTGAGCTGTCGGACGTAGACACCCTGGCCGCCGGACCGCGGATTGCCCCGGTAACTGAGCAGCGCGATGCGCAGTCGGTCACCGCTCATCGTCACGCCAACTGCGCGGCGATCCGGCGGGTCTGCTCGTGGTGCTCGCCGAGCACCCTGGTCGAGATCGGCAGCAGCGTCGCGAGCTCGGCGCGCGCACCGTCCACATCGGATGCTCCGAGATACAGGGCGGCGTGGTAACGCCACATGATGCCGTTGAGGTCATCGTTCAACGCCCGCCCGGCGTCCAGGAGTCGTCGGATGAGCGCCAGAGCGTCCGGGGGGGGGGGTGCCCCAATTCCTGGCCCCAGAACACCAGGTTGTCGATGATCTTGATGGTGGTCGGGTGGTCGTCGCCGAGTTCCCGTTCGCACTCCGGCAGCAACGCGACCAGCCGTTCGTAGGCGGGTTCGACATCGTCGTTCTTCGCCATGGCCACGGCGGCCTGCAAGCGGGCGTCCAGGATTTCCGCAGGATCGGTGAACGTTGCCGCGAGCCGGTCGAACTCCTGGGCCGCCCAGCCGGGTCGGCCGGTTTCGGCGGACCAGTAGGCCAGGTTGTGCCGCAGGCTCAGCGTTTCCGGATCGGTCGGGCCCAGCTCGCGCTCGAACTCTTCGCGCAGCTCGGCGAACCTGGCCAGCGCGGTCGTCGGGTCGCCGGCCTTGGCGGTCCACGTGGCCTGGCGAGCGGCGGTCACGAGTCTCAGTCGGCTGGTCACCGCCTTGTCGTGCCAGTAAGCCCAACGGTTCCGGTTCTCCACCGGCACCGGCGACGGCCGCGCATCCAGACTGCGGACTATCTCGTCGTAGCGCTTTGCATTCCAGAGATGGATTGCCTCGGCCCGTTCGGCGTAGGCGTGTTCGGGCTTTCTGCGATCGTGTTCAGCCATCGGCGCGATCTCGGCGATGGCATCGGCCAGTGCGCTGTTCGTTTTGGGCTGACCGCTGGGGAATTCGTTCGCGGTCAGCGCGACCCGTTCGGTGTCAGTGCCAGCGCCGTCCCGCACCACTCGGTAATGCACCTGGGCCAACAGATCCCGGACGAGGCTCTCCCGGTCCGACCCACCGAGCCGCCCGGACGCCGACACCAGCAAGGTCAGCGGCAGCTTCATCCCCGTCGGCACCGGGCGCAACATTGCGATCACCAACTCGTCGGGTGTCGTGCCTCTCGTCTCGATCGCAGACTCGTAGTCGAAGTCCGAGTCCATCGGTGCTACCACCGTGCTGAACAGCATCTTCGGCCATTCGTCCGGGAGCGTTGTCGACACGTCGGCTGTCGTGATCACCTGTACACCGGCCGGGAAGCCGACCACGGCACGGCTGACCGCAGCCAGGACGGCGGGCGGTGCGGACCATAGGTCAACCCCGACCCGCACCCGGCGCACGGCGAGGGCCCGCAGCGGCAGGGTGACGTGGTAGTCGAACTCGTCCATGTCGGCGGTGGGTTTGATGCCGTGCGCCACCTCGGCGAATCCCGGCACCGTCCGGGCCAGTTGGTCGGCCAGTTGTTCCGCCAGCTCACCGGGTGTCGACATGTCGGTGGTGAGCACGAGGGCATGCAGGAACCGCTGCGGCACGTACTCGGCGGCGACGGTCGGATGGGCCAGGGCTGCCAGCGACGTGAGCAGCTCCCGCCCGTTCGTACCCGTCAGCGCCACGGTCCGCGCACCGCTCAGCACGGCCGCGACCACTTCGCCGAGTCGGTCGTCCGGCTGCCAGCGCCTGGCCAGCCGCTCGATGTCGTCCGCGACCGCCGTGCCGGCGAAGGGCCAGTCGTGCCATGGGCCGGCCGGATTCCGGCCCAGCCACAGCCCCTGGTCGCCGGCGGCCACCGCCCGTTGCCCGTCGAACGCCAGGTACTGGGCGGTCTGTCGGCGGCAGGTCGCGGTGAGCAGCGGTTTGAGGTCCGCGCACCGGACGTAGCGACCGAACTGGGTCGACCCGTCCCGCAGTGCCCTGGCCAGCGTGCGGGTGAAGCAGCCGTCCGCGGCCGTGCGGTCGTCGGACGCGGTGAGCACCTCGAACCGCCGCCCGGCCTGGCCAACGATCTGCACCCAGCGCTGCGCGGCCTGCGTCGCGGCCATCCCGGCGTGGCAGGTGTCCAGGAGGAGGACGAGGCCGTCGACCAGCGAATGCTGTGCCAGCAGTTCCTTGATCCGCTGGGCGAGCAGGAACGATCCCCGGCTGGTCGGCGGGTGCTCGGTGTCGCTGGCCAGCACGTAGAAGTCGTCGCCGACGAAGTCGCCGTGTCCGACGAGCGCCAGGAACAACGTGGCCTCGGCTGCCGACGCGAGCGCGAACGCCTCGCTGACCGCGTCGTCCAGTTCGACGGCTGTCGGGTCGATCAGCAGTGCCCGACCAGGCAGCGCGGGCTCGCAGCCGCCGACCTCCCGGTCCAGTAGCGCGGCCGCCATTTCCTGCGCGGCGGCGGGCAGGAATGACAGTAGGTTGTAGGACCGGCATTGTGAGCCGATCACCAGTGCCCGTCGCCCGCCCATGGCGTCAGCCTACGGTTTGCGCATGGCGCAAGTAGTCCTAGTGCACGGCATCGGCCAGGAACGAGAGTCGGCTGATTCACTCGAGGTCACCTGGCTGCCCAGCCTGGCAGGCGGCGTCCGAACAGCGGGCTTCGGCGACCTGGCGGACGCCCTGCGGCGCGATCCCTTGACGGTCAGAATGGCCTTCTACGGCGACCTGTTCCGCACGCAGGACCAACAAGGCACCGACGACGGGGACCTCACTCCCGCGCAATGGGC
>DASXXM010000042.1:0-1789 GCA_036503065.1 Pseudonocardiaceae bacterium
GTTCGACCGACCAAGTGGAATTACGCGCGCAGGATCCGAACGCGCCCTTCGGCGCCCCGACCCTGGCGCTCGACTCCGGCAGCTATCCGCGCGGCGCGGCCGAAGTCGCGGTGACCACGGGCACGCAGACTCTGTTCAACCTGCATGTCGGCGACACCTGGCTTGTGGGGGGGCGCAGCCTGCGCGTGGTCGGCGTCGTGGAGAACCCGAACAACCTGCTTGAGGATTTCGCGCTCGTGGCGCCAGGCCAACTGCCCGCGCCGAACCGGATCACCCTGCTGTTCAACGGACAGCGCGACCGCTTCACCCCGCCCGCCGACGCGATCGACACGCTGAGCTACTCGCCGCAGCCGGATTTCGCGAGGGACGCGATCGTGCTGGCGATCGGCACGCTCGGCCTGATGTTCATCGGGCTGCTGGCCAGCGCCGGGTTCGCCGTGCTGGCCCAGCGCAGGCTGCGCGCGATCGGCATGCTCGGCGCGCTCGGTGCGACCGACCGGCACATCCGCCTGGTCATGGTGGCCAACGGCGCCATCGTCGGTGGGGTCGCCGCGATCGTCGGCGCGGTGGTCGGTTTCGTTGGCTGGCTTGGTTATGCGCCGGTTGTTGAACGGCTTGGCGAGCATCGGATCGACCGGTTGGCGCTGCCCTGGTGGTTGATCATCGCCGCGCTGCTGCTGGCCCTGTTGACCGCGATCGTCGCGGCTTGGTGGCCGGCTCGCGCGGCGGCGCGGATGCCGATCGTGACCGCGCTGGCCAATCGGCCGAGCGCGCCGGCGCCCGCGCGTCGCTTCGCGGCGGCCGGGGTCGGGCTGATGGTGGTCGGACTCGTCGGGCTGGCTTTCGTGCGCCAGCTGGAATCCAAGTGGCTGGTGGCGGCCGGGTTGCTGCTGACCATCCTGGGCAGCCTGTTCCTCGCGCCGCTGATCATCGCCGGGCTGGGCAGGCTCGGCGCGCGCACGCCGGTGGCGACCAGGATCGCCCTGCGCGACCTGGCCCGCTACCGGTCCAGGTCGAGTGCTGCGCTGGCCGCGATCAGCATCGCGGTGGCGATCGCGGCCGGGATCACCGTCGAACTGACCGGCCGGACCACGAATTCCGTCGTCGACGTCGGACCGAACCTCGCCACCAACGAACTCGAGTTCTATACCGGCGTGTTCGGCAAACCCAGCGCCGAGGAGGGCGACACGGTAACCGCGCTAGCCGGCACGCTGCACGCCACGTCGGTGCTGCCGTTGTTCCGGGCCACCTATCCGGCGGGCGCGAAGTCCGCTCTGATCCTGGAACAGATCGACGCGGGCACCGTCACCTCGACCACCAGCCGGCTCGACGTGGCCACGCCGGATGTGTTGCGGCGCTATGGGATCGACCCGAACTCGGTGCCTGCCGACGCGGACCTGGTGACCGCGCAGGCCGGCCTGGCCGGCATGACCGACGTCCAACTGGCCGTGGTCGACCATGGCCTCACCGATGTCGAGCGGCCCATCTCCCATCCGGTGGTGCGGATCATGCCCACGCTGCCAACCGGCACCCAGGAACCGAACCTGCTGATCACCGAACACGCCATGCGCACGCTGGGCGCCGTGTCCGCAATGGACGATTGGCTGATCACGACGCCGCGACCGCTCACTCCGGACGAGATCAACCTGGCTCGCACGGCCGCATTGCGGACCGACAGCTCGATCGACACCGCGTCCAACGTGCCGTCAGCGGCCGAACTCGGCGACTGGGCCACCGGCGTCGGCATCCTGATCGCACTGGGCGTACTGGCCATGACCGTCGGCCTGAT
>DASXXM010000043.1:0-3752 GCA_036503065.1 Pseudonocardiaceae bacterium
CGACGGACAGCCGATGGCGGCGGCCGTGCAGGCGGCCGCGGCCGGCGACTGGGCGCACGCGTCCTCCCTGATCGTGGAACACCTGGTGCTCGGTCGGCTCATGGTCGGCGACGACCGGGTCCGGCTGGGCACGGTGTTCGAGCGCATGCCCGCCGAGACCGACGGCGCGGCGCCGTCGATCGTCCGGGCCGCCATCGCCGTCGCGGCCAACGGCGAACGGGCGCGCGTCACCCTGTCCCCGGTCAGCATTCGGGACGCCAGGGACTCGCCGGCCATCCGGCTGGCCATCGCCACGTTGCGCGCCGTCGACGCGTCGGCCGATCTGGAGGTCGACCGAACCGTGGCGGCGGCGGCAACGGTCGCCGGGCTCGCCATCACGCTGGCCGATGCCGGCCGGCCGGTGCCGCCGGACCTGCTGGCGACCGTGCTGACCGCCAAGGGGGCGATGCTGCTCTGGTCCGGGCAGCTCAACGGTTCCGAGGACTCGCTCACCGAGGCACTGCGGGCCGCCGAAGTGGCCGGCCTGCGGCACCTGCGGGTCCAGATCCTGGGCAAGATCGCCCTGCTCAACGCGGTGCACGGCCGCCTGCGCCAGGCCGCCCGGTCGGCCAACTCCGCCAGCCATCTTGCCGACCAACTCGGGCTGGCCGACAAGGACCGGCCGGCCGTCATCGACGCGGCGTTCGCCTGGATCCACACCGAGCGCTGGGACGTCGACGCGGCACGACGGCACGCGCGCTCGGTCAACGCGCGGGACGATCCGCTCGCCGTCGCCGTGCTGACCGTTGTCCGGGATCGGCGCGGCCCCGGCCAGAGTCAGTTGGCGGAATCGAACTCACCCGACGTGCCCCGGCCGAGGTGGTTGACCTCGGGTGCCAACCCGGCCGTCGCCGAATGGACGATGCCGACCCTGGCCGGACGGGTCGGCGGTTGGCTGCGTACCGCGGCCGAGCAACTGGACCTGGGCCGGTCCGAACTCGCCACCAGATCGCTGGACCGGGCACTGACGCTCGCGGCACCGGAGAACCTGCGCCGCCCCATCGTCCAGGCGCCGCTGCGGTTGCGTCGCCTGATCCGGCAGAACCCGGAACTGACCCGCCGGCACGGCTGGTTGGGCCCCGATGCCATCGGGATACCGAATGACGACCGAATGACACCGGCGCTCGTCGAACCACTCACCAATCGGGAGCGCGAGGTACTGCGCCATATGGCGGCACTGCTGTCCACCGAAGAGATCGCACAGGCGATGTTCGTGTCGGTCAACACGGTAAAGACCCACATTCGCGGGGTTTTGCGCAAACTGTCGGTGGGCCGCCGCAACGACGCCATCCGCCGGGCCTGGGAAATTGGTCTGTTGTAGTAGCGCCAACATTCGGGTGAGTGCTGGCTCGACCATCCGGGTGATATTCCGCGCACGAGCGCGGGCTCTGTGGACTACCGAGCTTGATCTCTGCGGCACAAGTCCGGTATTTGTATCTCACCGGGCACGAACCGCAATCACGGCAAACGGCGAATGCTCGGCACACAACCGGATCGCACGCAGAACACGATGCCTGCGGTCCTCTCCATCGCACGGCGAGCAGGCGGCCATCCGGCAGTGGCCGCCGGTACGAGTGTCCGGAGGTGATACGACCAATACACGTGAGAGCAATTCACAACTGGATCAGGTAGGGGAGCGGCGGTCCGTCGGGGACCACGTTTACTCGACTGATTCGCCAGCTGTGGCCGGGCCGGATCGCCCCCAATCCGTCCCGGCCATGGCCGGTGCCAATTACCATACCAGTCTACTTCGGACATGACAGATTTCATCCGCCGGTGGTGATGTGTGCCGGCGCCCTACCGTGAAGAATAGAACAGCCGATCGCGGAAGGGGAGTGGCATGACCGGTTCGACGGAACAGGCGGGCCGAGCGATCAACGCCCGGAAACTGTGGTCCGGCGGCGCAGTGGCCGCGATCGTCGCCGGGCTCGTCGCGGTCGTCGGCATTCTCATCGCACGCGGACTGGTCGGCGTGGCGATACTGGCCCCCAAGGGCGACGGCGTCTGGGGCAACGCCAGCACGGCGACGTACGCGCTGCTGTCGGCCGCGGCCGCGCTGGTCGCGACCGGCCTCGTGCACGTACTGCTGCTGGCCACGCCCGCGCCGACCCGGTTCTTCTGCTGGATCATGGTGCTGCTCACGCTGATCGCGGTGGTGCTGCCGTTGACACTCATCGCCGACCTGGACGACCGCCTCGGCACGGCAGCGCTGAACCTGCTACTCGGCCTGGTGATCACGACGTTGGTCAGCGGCGTCGCGCGCACCGCGGCGACATCGCGACTCGACACATGACGCACCCACGGCGATCATCCACAATGGATATTCGAGGGGCACGAGCGCGACGCCTGCCTCGGGCGCTCGTCCTGCTCGGCGGCGCGGCGGCGACGGTCGTGGTACTGGCCGGATGCTCGGCCGCCGCATGGTTGATCGGCCCGCTGTTCCTCGCGATCGTGATCGTCATCGTGATCAACCCGATCCCGCAGTGGTTACGCCGGCACCACGTCCCGTCCTGGCTCGCCACAACGCTGTTGGTCGTGCTGGTGTACGGGGTGATCGCGTCGCTGGTCGTGGTCCTGTTCGTGTCCGTCGCCCAGTTGGCCACGCTGTTGTCGCACTACGCCGACGACGACATCGTCGCGCGGGCCGCCGCCCAACTGCGACACTGGGGCGTCGGCGCGGATCAGGCGCGCGCCGTGGCGGGCGGCCTGGACCTGCGGCACATCGTGCGGTACGTCGGCAGCGTGCTCGGCTCGATCGCCGGCATCGGCACCAGCGTGGTGTTTCTCCTGTCCCTGTTGCTGTTCCTCAGCATCGACGCCGCCACCGCGGACGTCCGACGCGCCGGCCTGATCACGGGCCGGCCGGCACTCGGCGACGCGCTGCGGACGTTCGTGCGCGGCACTCGCCGCTACGTGCTGGTCACCACAGTGTTCGGCTTGGTGGTGGCGGTGCTCGACTCGGTCGGGCTGGCCGCGCTGGGCGTGTCGCTGCCGGTGCTGTGGGGTGTGCTGGCATTCATGACGAACTACATCCCGAACATCGGTTTCGTGCTGGGCGTGCTGCCACCGGCCGTACTCGGGCTGCTCCAGGGCGGCTGGCGGCTGGGACTGGCCGTCGTGGTGCTCTACGGCGTGCTGAACTTCGTGGTGCAGTCGTTGATCCAGCCGAGATTCGTGGGCAACGCGGTCGGCCTGTCGACGACGGCGACATTCGTGTCGCTGGTGTTGTGGAGTTGGATACTGGGCCCACCGGGCGCAATCCTGGCCGTCCCACTGACCCTGCTGGCCAAGGCGTTACTGATCGACCCCGACCCGCGTGCCACCTGGGTCACCGCACTGGTGGGCAGCATTCCGACCACCAGTACCCGAACACGGTAGAGGTGGCCATGGCGTCCTGACCGTGGACGTGGACGCGTTGGCTTGCTACGTTCGGCCGGGATGAACGGTGGCTACGATTTTGACGTTGCGGTCTCCTTCGCGGGGCCGGATCGCCGATTCGTTCATGAGGTGGTGCGGCGCCTGAAATCGGGTGGTGTCACCGTTTTCTACGATGAGGACCATACGGCGACGCTGTGGGGCGAGAATCTCGTCGATCTGCTGCACTCGATCTACAGCCGACGCGCCCGATACACGATGGTGTTCGTGTCCCGGCATTACCTGCAGAGCGCATGGGCCACGCACGAACGGCGCAGCGCTCAGGAACGCGCCTTCGG
>DASXXM010000044.1:0-13253 GCA_036503065.1 Pseudonocardiaceae bacterium
GCCGGCACCGAGCATCTGCGGGCCGTTGAAGTCCTCGGTCCGCGGGAAGCCGAGCTGGTCGCAGGCGTTGAGGAAGACCTGCGACATCGGGTTGGGCTCGTGCTTGCCGGCGTTGGTCACCGTCTGCGGCCCGCTGGTGCCGATCCGGGGGTCGGTCTGGTCCTCCTGGGACTCCAGCCGGGCGAAGTAGGGCAGCAGGTCCCGGAAGGACCAGCCGGCCGCGCCCTGGTAGGCCCAGTTGTCGAAGTCCGACGAGTGGCCCCGGATGTGCATCATGATGTAGAGGTTGCTGCTGCCGCCGGGCATCTTCCCGCGCGGCTCGTAGGACGAGCGGCCGCCGAGACCCGGCTGCGGCACGCTGCCGTAGCCCCAGTCGTACGGCGTGCCGAGCATCTTGAACCAGGTCGGCGCATTGTCCACATCGGACGGAATGAAGTTACCGCCGGACTCGAGCAGCAGCACCGAGACGTCCGGGTCTTCGGACAGGCGGGCGGCCAGGGTGCAGCCGCCTGCCCCCGCCCCGACGATGACGTAGTCGAACTCCTGCATGACGCACTCCTACTTGGCCAGCACCGGCGAGAACGGCACGGTGTCGTGGAAGTTGGCCATGTAGGTGATCAGGCCGTCGTTGACCTCGAAGTAGTTGGACACGTTCGCCTGGATGGTCGCGCCGTCCTTGGTCACCGCGTTGATGTGCGAGACGACCGCGGCCTTGCCGCCGTCCACCACGAAGTGCTGGGGGGAGTTGCGGAACCGGGCGTACATGTCCGGGAAACCGCGCATCATCGTGCGCAGGGTCTCCCGGCCCTCGATGTGGCCTGCCAACTGCTCGTCCATCACCTGGTCGGGCGCGAACAGGTCGCACCACGCGTCCCAGGCGCCCTGGTTGGCCAACTCGTAGTACCGCGTCACGATTTCAGCGACGTTCATCGTTGTCTTCCTCCGCTCGGGATCGATTGTGCGAGGGTCAGAGCGCCGCGGAACCGGGCATCGGCTGCATGCGGTCCACTGTGTAGATCTGGATCTGCGGGCCGTTCGGGCCCGCGGCGACCGTCCAGGTCTGGTAGGCGTCGAAGCCGAGCCACTTGCTCTTGGCGTCCGTGCCGTCGTGCGCCTTGGCCTGCCAGTTCACGACGACCTTCACCTCGGCGGTCGACCCGTCGTCGGACAGGACGTCCACCGACCGGACGGTGTGGACCTCGTCGAAGAACCGGGTCGTGACCGCGTCGTACCACTCGGTGAAACCCTTGTGGCCGTATGACGTCACCTCGGGGAACCGCATCTCCAGCCCGTCGTCGACGAGCATCGTCAGCACGTCCGGTAAGGAGTCGTGCCGGTCCAGCGCCTCGTACCAGGCGACCGTGAACTGGTGGATCGCCTTGTCGTTGAGCGTGCGCGGGGTTGCCGTTACCATGGTGTGCTCCTGTGATCGCTTGCGGATTTATCGACGAATGAGGTCCTCTGTGGCCACCTCGACCAGGAACGGTCCCTGGGTGGCGAACATCCGCTCGACGACCTGCTCGGCGTCCACGACCTTCTCCAGCCGGGCGCCGGGCACGCTGAGCGACCTGGCCAGGCCGACGAAATCCGTTTCGGGGAAACCGGTATCGAACGCGGTCGGGTGCTTGTGCGGTGCGATGTGCTGTTCCCGCCAGTACTCGTCGATATTGTCGTTGAGCAGTTCGTACTTGCGGTTGTTGCAGACGACGAACTTCGCGCCGATGTCGTACCGCGCCGCGGTCCACATCGACTGGATCGTGTACATCGAGCCGCCGTCGCCGCTGAAGCCGATCACGGTCCGCTCGGGATGCGCGACCTTCAGGCCGATCGTGCCGGGGAAACCGACGCCGAGCGACCCGCCGCGGGTGATGAAGTTGTGTCCCGGCAAGCGGGGCGGCAGGAAGTGGCTGATCAACGGCGACGCGGTGAGCGCCTCGTCGAAGACCATCACGTCCTCGGGCACCCGGGCGGCCACTTCCCGCAGGAAGGCGGCCATCACCGAGTCCATGCCGTGCGGCGGTTGCTTCTGCGCCGCCCTGGCGGCGGCCGCGGCGATCCGGTCCTGTGCCTCGGTCCGCTGCGCCGGCGTGCTGATCGCGTCCAGCGCGTCGGCCAGCGCGGCCATCGTCGGCTTCGGATCCGCCACGATGCCCAGCGTGACCGGGTGGTTCTTGGCGATCTCGTAGGCGTTCAGGTCGACGTGCACGATCTTGGCGTCGTCCGCGAACGGATTGTCCAGCGAGGGGAACACCTCGGGGAACAGGTAGGTCCCCACCACCAGCACCGCGTCCGCGTCCTTGACCGCGGCCGTGCTGACCGGACCGAACATGTGCCCGATGTTGCCGTGCACCAACGGATGGTCCGCGGACATGTTCGGCTCGGACGAGTCGACCAGCCACACGTCGGCGCCGAGTCGCTCGGCCACCGCGGTGACCTCCCGTTGCGCCCCCGCGGTGGCCACCCCGTCGCCGAGCAGCACCAGCGGGCGTCGCGCGCCGTTGAGCAGAGCTGCCGCTTGGCCGATCAGATCGGGGGTGGCCACCGTCCTGGTGGCCGGGACGACCGTCGGCACGACCGCTTCCGCGGTGTCGGCGTCGAGGACGTCCATCGGCAGAGCCAGGAAGACCGGCCCACGCGGCTCGGTCATGGCGATCTTGATCGCCCTGCGCAGCATCCGCAGGACAGAGGACGGGTGGGTCACGCGGGCCGCCCACTTGGTCACCGGCCTGGCCATCGCGACCAGGTCCGACGCCATCTGCGCGTCCATCGAGTCGTAGCACACGCCGGCCTCGCCCGCGATGCAGATGATCGGCGCGTGGCCCCGCATCGCCTGGTACAGCATGCCGATCCCGTTGCCGAGACCGACACCGCTGTGCAGTTGCAGCAGCGTTGGCTGCTGCGTCGCCCTGGCGTAGCCGTCGGCTATGCCCGCTGCGACGGTTTCCTGCAAGGTCAGGATGTACTGGAACCCGCCGTGGACCTCCAGCTCGTCCAGCAGGCCCTGTTCGACCGTGCCGGGGTTCCCGAAGATGTGCGTGATCCCATCGGCGAGCAACTGCTCGCAGACTGCGACCTTGCCCGGCCTCGTGCCCACGTGATCTCTCCTTCGCAGTCGGGGTGCGCCGCTACCAGCCGAAGCGGGTGAGGCCGTTGTCCAGGACCTCGACGATCTTCTGGCCGGTCAGGTAGGAATCGTGCGTCGAACGGCCCGTGATGAAGGGGTAGTCGACGATGACGGACAGCTCGTGGCCGAAACCGCTGTGGTAGCGGCCGTTCGGTCCGGTCGCGTCACGCAGGATGTACTCCAGCGGATACGGCGGCGGGCCCATGTTGATGTCGCTGCCGACGAAGCCGGTGCCGTCCTTGTAGTCGTATTCCTTGCAGTGCCCGGTGACGTTCTTGCCCCAGATGATGCTCTTGCGGTCCTCCCAGTCACGGGCGAACGCGAGGCAGGCGACGCCGTAGCACTCGGCGGCCACCGGCTTGCCGGACTTGAGGAACGCGAGGATCAGGCCGTGCACCCGTTCGTTGTTGGCCATGTCCACGATCGGACCGCTGCCACCGACGATCAGCATCGTGTCGTACTCGGCGATGTCGTCACGGATGCGGTCGAGATCGTTGTTCCACTTCTCGAGCTTCCGCAGGTAGTTGCTGTCGACCGTGTAGGGCCGTTCCGGCAGCCACTCCTTCAGGCTGCGGGGGTGGTCCAGCCGGTCGGACTCGTCGATCTTCTTGGTCAGCTCCGCGGTTTCGGCCGAGGTGACCGACTTGCCCAGCGGCGGGTCGATGAAGTCCGGGTCGGTGCTCGGCGGCAGGGGGCGTGGCTTCCGTCCGGTCGGGGTCGCGAAATCGACGGCGTAGCCCCGCTCGTCGAATTTCGCCAGGGGACCGATGAGCTCTTCGCCCCAATAACCGTATTCGGACAGGAGGACTAATATCTTCTTACTCACGGCGACTCCAGGGTTTGGGTTGCGCAGGAAGGTATTTGACCTTCATGTACCTGGCGAACCGGATCGCGTGCCGGCTGAGGATTACTGTCGCCTGCCGGCGTGCCGACCGACAGCCCCTGCGGGCATCATGCGAATGCCTCGTCTGATCGGTGCCCTAACTCCGTCAAGTCTTCGGCCGTATTCTGCCGGATTTCACGGAATGCCAGCACATCGGAGGTTGCCCGCCGCCGAACGGGTGAGTGCCGCGGCAAGTGTGCACACTTACCGAATACGTAGCGACGCGGCCACCGTGGGTGACCGCGTCGCTCGATATTCGATTGTTGGGTCCGGATTATTCCGGCTTACCAGACTCGATCCACTGTTGGAAGGTGGCCACGTATTCCGCCGGCCAAGCCCCGTCACACGGCATCGAACCGCTGCGCACCCGGGTCAGAATGTCGTCGGCGTGCTTGCTCACGTCCGCGTAGGAGTGCAGATCGAAGACGAACTTCATCGAGTTGCGGTCCTTGGTGCGGAACAGGCTCTTCACGTTGTCGAAGGTGAGCTGCTCGCCATCGGCGGGCAGGACGGGCTTCTCGTCCTCCGCTGGCTCGGGCGCCAGGGCCGAGACCCGGGACCACGGTGTCGCGTCACACACCCACCACCAGTGCGGCATCGGCATGTTCAGCGGCGGCTTCGCGTCGGACTGCGAGTTCTCCACCGCGAGCCGGGTGCCCCACTCGATGTAGGAGAGGAACGCGGCGCGGAAGTCCGCGTCGTTGGCCAGCAGCGCCTCGTTCGCCGCCGCGACCATCAGGTTGACCCATCGGCCACGTTGTTCCTCGGTGAGGCGCTTGCCGATGTGCTGACTGAGCATCCGGTTGTAGTCGCCGAACTTGCCGCTGTAGAGCGACGGACCGCCGAACACCTCCGACAGCCAGCTCGCCACCCGCTCCGGGTGGTCGGGCAACATCTTCGCGAACAACGGGGACAGCAGCGGATCCTGCGGGACGTACTTGGCGTAGAACAGCGTGGTGACCTTGAGCAGCGCCGGGAACCCGCCTGCCCACTGGAACACCGTCGGCTCGTCGACCGCGGGCGGGTCGATGAAGTCGACGTACCAGTGCATGCCGGAACAGAACGGCTTGTTCTGCGACTGCCCGCAGCGGCACAGCGCGTAGTGCTCGGTCGACGCGCCCGCCGGCCGGTGCACCGGGCTGCCGTCGTCCTCGACGAGCGGAATGCCGCCGGTGATCCGGTAGGGGCCGTCCTTGGAGACCTCGACCTGTTCGGGCCGGTTGGCCTGGTCCACCTGCTCGCGCGCCTCGCGACCGTCCATCCCGAAGCTCAGCGCGCCGGACGGGCAGGCCCGTACCGCGCCGACGATGTCGTCCATCCGGCCGCCGCTCGGCGTCACGAACGGCTCGGAACCGCTGTGGAACACGGTGTTCAGCCGGTCGGTGCAGAAGCCGGAGTGCTGGCAGAGACCCCGGTTGTCGTACACGGTGACCGATGCGCCGTCGTAGGTGTCCCGCCGGTCGGGTATCCGTTTGGGGTCCTTGTCACCGGTGAAGCCGATCTCGGCGTGGGTGCCGTCGCACAGCGGCTTCATGGCCGATTTGCCGCAGCGGCACAGTGCCATCTGGGGACGGGGCTCGGTGGTCTCGCCGAGATAGGTGCGCAGTCGCTCGGCGCCGGTGAGCAGGTACGGGCCGTTGTGCGCGACCCGGATGCCGTTCGTGGCACCGGCCTGCAGCGCGGCCAGTTCGGCGATACGTTCTGCGACCGCCGTGTCCGCGTGCTCCTTCGGCGTCCGCAACCGGACCGCGCGCAGTTCGAGATCCTGCAACGCCGCGGCCGCCTCGATGACCTGGGACGGCACGTGCGGCGCGGCGGTCAGTGCGGTGACCGAGGTGGTCAGCGACCACAGTGGCGTCGCCCAGTCGTTGGCGGCCTTCTCGACCGCGTTCTGCTCCGGTGGGTCGGGCATCGCCGGATTCCCGAGCAGGTCGGCCAGCGGCCGGATCACGCTGGCGCGTAGCCGGGCCGCGCCGTCCTTCCACCACGAGGCCAGTGCCGTGGCTTCCGCGAGAACTCCGGCTACCTGCTCCGACGACGGTGCGGTCGGACCGGCATCGAGCGACATGGGCTGTCCTCCTCGTGAGTACTGGCTGCGTGGCGGTGGCGCCGCGCGTCCGACTCCCAGCCGGGTAATAATATCCCGAACCGGTACGTTCGCGCAGCGTAAAACGTACACACCGGCGCGGTCACCACTGTGCCCGGCTTGCCATCGGGCCGGCACGGCCGCGCCCGGGCGGATCGATATTCGCGCGAATAATCGGACGTACTACGTGACATCGCGCCTTGACGGCAATCGGGACTAGGGCAACATGACAACCCGGGGTTCTACGTCCCGTCAGCCGGCCAACATTCAGGAAAGGCCTTCCGCTATGGCCAGGATTCTGATTCTCATGACCAAGGCGAAGACTCTCGGTCTGCTTGACGGCCGCGAACACGCGTCCGGCTTCTGGGCGGAGGAGTTCGTCGTACCGTACGACCTGTTCGTGAAGGAGGGCTACCAGGTCGACATCGCCACCATCGGCGGCGAAGCGCCGACGGTGGACCAGGGCAGCATGACGGGCTACGTCGTCGCGGCCACCCGGCCGGTCGGCTCGCCCGACCACGACGCGGAGAACATCGCGCACTACCGCGACACCATCGACACCCTGGACGCACTCAAGCACCCCAAGAACGTCGGCGACATCACCCGCGACCAGTTGGCCGAGTACACCGCTGTCTACATCAGCGGTGGCCACGGCGCGATGGAGGACATGCCGCACAGCGCCGAGATGACCCGCGTCGTCCGGTGGACGCTCGAACTCGACCTGCCGCTGGCGGTCGTGTGCCACGGCCAGTCCGCGCTGCTGCCGCTGCGTGACGCGGTCGGCGGGTGGCCGCTGGCCGGCCGCAGGATGACCGCCTTCTCGCACGACGAGGAACTCGTCACCGACATGGCGGGCCAACTGCCCTTCGTGCTCCAGCGCGAACTGGAACGCCTCGGCGCCGAATACAGCAACGCGGACGTCATCTGGGGTTCACACGTCGTGGTGGACGGCAACCTCATCACCGGCGAGAACCCGTACTCGTCGGCCGAATTGTCCGAGACACTGATCGCGCGTCTTTCGCGGACCAAGTAATGTGGTCCGAGTAACCAGTTACGGGATAGCACTATTGAATCCGGGACAACTTGACGAAGTATTCGGCCGCGGTCTGTCGTGTCCAATAACCCCGGACTATTCTCGGGGTTATTGGACATGGGAACGCCGGGACAGAGGAGCCGCTCGTGCGAACGCGCCTGACGGTCAACGGTGTACCCGCCGAAGCGGACGTCGAACCACGCGTGTTGTTGGTCGACCTGCTCCGGGACACACTCGGTCTCACCGGCACCAAGGTCGGTTGTGACACCGGACAATGCGGCACCTGCGTCGTGCATGTGAACGGTGTGTCCGCGAAGAGCTGCGCGATCCTGGCCGTGCAGGCCGAGGGCACCGAGGTGACCACGATCGAGGGGATCAACGGCCCCCCCGGCGAACTCAACCCGCTGCAGGCCGCGCTGCATGCCATGCACGGCACGCAGTGCGGCTTCTGCACGCCCGGCATGGTGCTGTCCCTGACCGAACTGCTGCGGCGGACACCCCGGCCCACCGAGGACCAGATCCGCACCTGGCTGACCGGCAACCTGTGCCGCTGCACCGGATACCACAGCGTGGTGCGCGCGGTGCTGCGCGTGGCGGCAGAGGCCGACGAACAGGCCGGGCTGGCGGTGCCCCGGTGACCGAAACGACGGCGACACAACAACAAGACATGTTGGGTAGGCCGCTCCCCCCGCGTGAGGACGTCGGGTTCCTTCGCGGTGAAGCCAAGTTCACCGCCGACCACACCCCGCCGGGCACGCTGCACATGGCGCTGTTACGTAGCGAGCACGGACACGCCCGCATCCTGCGGATCGACACCGCCCGCGCGGCGGCCATGCCCGGTGTCCGCGCGGTGCTCACCGGCGCGGACATCGCCGACAAACTGATGCCACTGCCGTGTGTCTGGATTCCCGGCGGCGTGGAGAGCCACTTCCCGCCGCACCCCTACGGCGTGCCCGGCGCCGGCTTCGTGCTGGCCCAGGAGCGGGTCCGGTTCATCGGCGAAGCGGTGGCGGCCGTGGTCGCCGAGACGCCCTACCAGGCCCACGACGCGATCAACGAGATCCGGATCGACTACGACCCGCTGCCCGTCGTGGTAGATCCGCGCGAGGCCCTCACCAACACCGCGCCGCAGTTGCACGACGCCGTCCCCGGCAACCTCAACGCGTACTGGACCTGCGGCGACAAGGACGGCACCGACGCGGCCATCGCGGCCGCAGAAGTGGTCATCGAACTCGACATCGTCAACCAGCGCACGATCAACAATCCGATCGAGCCGAGGGCGGCGGTCGGCGAGTACGACGCGGCCACCGGCGACTACACCCTGCACGTGACGTCCCAGTCCCCGCACAACCACCGGTTCCTGCTGTCCGCGCTGGTGCTGGGCATCCCGTTCAACAAGCTGCGGCTGATCGCGACGAACGTCGGCGGCAGCTTCGGCTCCAAGGGCTACCTGTACCCGGACATGCCGCTGGTGTTGTACCTGGCCAAGGAACTCGGCCAACCGGTGAAGTGGGTCGACACCCGCAGCGGGCTGATGCGCTCCACGGTGCAGGGCCGCGACCACACCCAGAAGGTGGTGCTCGCCGGCACCCGCGACGGCCAGATCACCGCCGTGCGGTGCACCAGTTGGTCCAACATCGGCGCGTACCCGTCGACCATCGGTCCCGGTGTCGCGACTTCGGTGATGGGCCGCAGTATCACCGGGCCCTACGCGATCCCGCACGCGTTCGCCGAGGTGCACGTGGTCTTCACCAACGTCGTGCCGCTGGGCGCGCAGCGTGGCTCCGGCCGGGCCGAGGCGAACTACCTGATGGAACGGCTGGTGGACCGCTACGCGGCCCAGATCGGCCGCGATCCGGCCGCGATCCGGCTGCAGAACATGGTGCCGAGGGAGAAGTTCCCCTACGACAACGGGTTGGGCTGGATCTACGACTCCGGCGACTACGCGACCGCGCTGCGGTTGGCGCTGACCCACGTCGGCTACGACGACATCGAGGAACAGCGGGACGAGGCCCGCGAGCGCGGCAGGCGGCTCGGTGTCGGCATCGCGTCGTACGTCGCCGTCTGCGGCATCGGCCCGTCCACCCGGATGTCCAAGGAGGGCATGCTCGGCGGCACCTGGGAAAGCGCCAACATCCGGGTGCATCCGACCGGCGAGATCGCGCTCACCATCGGCTCCCAGTCCACCGGGCAGAGCCACGAGACGGTGTTCGCGCAGATCGCCGCGGACGTACTGCAGATCGGCATGGACTCGATCGTGGTGTTCCGGTCGGACACCCAGAAGGCGCCCTACGGCCAGGGCACCTACGGCAGCCGGTCGTTCAGCGTCGGCGGTTCGGCCGTGCACCTGGCGGCGACGCGGATCATGACCAAGATGCGCGAGGCGGCCGCGTACTGCTTCGAGGTGGACGAGTCCGATGTGGACTACCTGGAGGGCGTGTTCTCCGTCCCGGACCAGCCGGAGAAGACCAAGACGTTCGCGGACGTGGCGATGACGCTGTGGTACGGCTGGAGTCTCAAGCCCGGCATGGAACCCATGCTGGAGGAGACGGTCTACTTCGACCCGGCGGACTTCAACTACCCGTTCGGCAGCCACGTCGCGGTCGTCGAGATCGACCAGGACACCGGTGAGATCGACGTGGTCAAGTACGTCGCCGTCGACGACTGCGGCACGGTCGGCAACCCGCTGGTCGTGCAGGGACAGGTCGAGGGCAGCATCGTGCACGGCCTCGGCCAGGCGCTGATGGAAGCCGCCCGGTTCGACGCGGACGGCCAGCTCCTGACCGACGACCTGCGCAGCTACGCCATGCCGAGGGCGACCGACATGCCGTTCTTCGACCTCGACCGAACGGTCACCCCATCACCGCACAATCAGATGGGCGCCAAGGGATCCGGCGAGACCGCGACCGTGCCGGCCGCCACGGCGATCAGCAACGCCATCTGCGACGCGCTCGGTGTCCGCGACATCCCCATGCCCATCACGCCGGAGAAGGTCTGGCGCGCGTTGCAGGAAAGAAGAACATCATGACCATGATCCCCGACATCTTCGAGTACGTGGCGCCGGCATCACTCGCCGAGGCGATCGAGATACTGGGCGCCGATCCCGACAACGTGCCGCTGGCCGGCGGCAACGGCCTGCTCACCATGCTCAAGCGGGGCGAGCTCAAGCCGACCACCGTGGTGGACCTGCGCAGGCTGGACGTGCTGCGCGGGCTCGCGTTCACCGCGGACGGCCGATTACGGGTCGGCGCGCTGACCACGCTCACCGAACTGGTCGACGATCCGCGGGTCCAGGCCGCGCACCTGCCGGGTGTGCTGGGCGACGCGCTGGCCGCGGCCGGCGACGTGCAGGCCCGCAACCGGGCCACCATCGGCGGCACGCTGGCGTCGGCCGCGCCGGGCAGCGACGTCTCCGCGGCGCTGTTGGTCCTGGACGCGACCGCCGACGTGATGGGCATCAACGGCAGCCGGGTCGTCCCGGTGGCCGCGCTGTTGGACGGCAGCGCGAAGCTGGGCCCCGGCGAGCTGATCACCGCCGTGGACCTCAGCCCCGCGGAGCCCGGCAGCGCCTACAGCAGACTGGCCAACCGCGCGACCCTGCACGCCCTGTGCGGTGTGGCCGTCACGGTGGCGCTGGGCGCCGACGGCACGGTGAGCCGCTGCCGGATCGCGGCCACCGGGTCGATGCGCCACCCGCGCCGACTGAACGAACTGGAGGCGAGCCTGATCGGCACGACACCGCCGGTAATGGTGCCGCCACAGGCGGGCCGCCTGTTCGTCGGCGACCGGCTGGCATCCGCCGCCTACCGCAGGGCGATGACGAGCAGGATGGCCGAACGGGCATTCGCCAGCGCGGTGACCCGCGCACGCAACGCCTGAGAGTGCGGCGGACGGGAGACGGCATGACACGCCTTGCCCCCGAGCCTCGCGTCCGCCGGTGGACCAGACCGATGCCGCTGCGCGACCATGCCGTGTCCCATCGGGCGAGCACGCCACTGGAGTGCCTGTTCGACCTGTGCTTCGTGGTCTCGGTGTCCATTCTGGGCACCCAGCTGTCCCAGTCCGTCGTGGACGGACACGCCCTTTCCGGTGGCGTCCGCTACCTGCTGCTGTTCATGCCGGTCTGGTGGACCTGGATGCTGTTCTCCTGGTTCGCCAGCGCGTTCGACAACGACGACGTCCCGTACCGCTTGACGACGCTGGCCCAGATGGCAGGCGCGCTCGGCATCGCGGCCAGCATGCCGTCCGCCGTCCGCGGCGACTACACGCCGCTGACCTGGGCCTTCACCGCGGCCCGGCTGCCGCTGGTGGCCTGCTGGCTACGTGGCGCATGGCACAACCCGGCCGATCGGGCCTTCCCGCTGCGCTACGCGGAGGGCATGCTCGGCTGCACCGTGCTGTGGCTGGCGCTGCTGGCGGTGCCGACCCCGCCGCGGTTCGTCGGCTACGCGATCGTGATGATCCTGGAACTGTCGGTCCCGCGCTGGGCAACGGGTGCCGCCCGCCGGCAGAGTTTCCACGTCGGCCACATCATGGAGCGATACGGCCTGTTCACCCTGATGGTGCTGGGCGAGTCGATCCTGTCGGCCACGGTCGCGCTGCAGGGTTCGTTCAGCAACGGGATCACCGCAGGCATGCTGGTGATCGGCAGCGCCGCGCTGGTGTCCGCGTTCGCGGTGTGGTGGCTGTACTTCGACTTCGTGGACGGCCGAGCGCTGATGTCGAGCAATCGGGCCGCCTTCGGCTGGGGCTACGGCCACCTGCTGGTGTTCGCCTCGATCGGCGCGATGGGCGCGGGCGCCAAGGTCGCCGTCGTGGCGTACGAACACCACCAGTTCGGCATCGCTGAGCAGTTGGCGATGGGCCTGCCGACCGCGGTGTGCATCGCGGCCATGGCGTACATCCGGTCGCTGTCGGTAGGTTCGGCGTGGTACCTGACCGTCGCTCGGCTGTGCTCGGCGTTGCTGGTCGTAGTCGTCTCGCTGACCGCCGGCCGAGCAGGCCCGGCCGGCACCGCGGCGGCCGCGGCCGGCATCCTGGTACTGCAAGCAGCCGCCGAAACCATCTGGTACGGCCTACGCGGCAACCCACCCGACTAAAGATGCGCGCGGCCGCAGTTCGACAATGACAAGATGGTGACCTTGATCCCGATCGACTGGAGCGCCCGTGACCAGATCCGTCGTGCCAACCAGGGTGCTGCTCACCGGCGCGTTCGGCCTGATCGGCAGCGCGACGCGAGAGGTACTGCGCGCCAAGGGCATCGCGGTGACCGCACTGTCCAACGTCGCCCCCGACACGCCACCGCCGGGTGTAGACCGGACGTTCGTCGGCGACGCCGGTGACGTAGACCTGGTCCGGTCGGCACTGGCGGACGTGGACGCAGTGGTGCACCTGGCCGCGCTGGCCTCGCCGAGGCACGGCACCGCGGTCGACGTGTTCGCCGGCAACACCAGGGCCACCTTCGTGGTGCTGGACGAGGCGGGTAAGGCGGGCATCCGCAGGGCCGTGATCGCCAGCAGCTACTCGGTGCTCGGCCTCCCGTTCGCCGAGCCGGACCTGCACCCGGCCTACCTGCCGCTGGACGAACACACCCCGCTACAGGTCGAGGACTGCTACGCGCTGTCCAAACAGGTGGACGAGGCAACCGCACACATGGCCGCCCGCCGCTACGGCATGACCGTGCTGGCGCTGCGGTACCCGTTCGTGGCCACCGCCGCCCGAATAGCCCAGCGTATCGAGACGGTCACCGCCGACCCCGCCAACGCCGCCCGCGAATGCTGGACCTACCTGGACGTACGAGACGCGGCCGAGGCGGCGGTGCTGTCCCTGACCGCCCCACTGACCGGTGCGCAGCCGCTCTTCCTCGCCGCGCCGGAAACCCTGGCCCCCTACCCGACCGAGGACCTGATCCGGGCCTACCACCCGAACAGCGAGATCCGTCGACCACTGCCGGACCGAACGGCCCCCATCGACCTGGCCCCGGCCACCCAACTACTAGGCTTCACGGCCAAGCACGTGGTGCCACTGCCGACGAAACCGTTGCCCTGAGGTTCTCCTGTTCGGCGCCGTCACACAGCAGCCCTCTGCCTGTAGTACCTGGTCGCTCGCCACTGGCCGGCCGCATCTC
>DASXXM010000045.1:0-8269 GCA_036503065.1 Pseudonocardiaceae bacterium
GACCCTTCACCGTCAGGTAGAGCGGAATGATGCCGGGCGTGAACAGCAGCGTGATCAGCATGACGGTGAGAATCGGGCGGTGGGCGAAGGATCTCGGCCGGGAGAGGCCGTAGGCGGCCAGTACCGTGATCGTCAGGCTCAGTGCGGTGCCCACGACGGTGATGCCGAGGCTGACGAGAATGGCGCGGGTGACCACGCCGCCCGCGAACACGAATCGGTAGGCGTCCAGGGAGATACCGCCGGGAAACAGGACGAGGCCGCCCGCCCTGCTGATCGCGGTGTTGCTGGACAGGCTGGTGGATACCACGACCAGGAACGGCACCAGCACGAGTGCGGTCACCACGGTCAGGATCACGGCCTTGGCCGCGTTGGCCCACCAGGACGGTTTTTCCATCCAGGCCGGGCGGTTGGACGCATGGTTGCTCATCGCCGCGTGTACACCCCGTCCTCGCCGAGCAGATGGGCGACCTTGTTGGCGCCGAGGACGAGCGTCAGGCCGATGACGCCCTTGAACAGCCCGGCCGCCGCCGCGACCGACCAGTTTCCCCCGACGACGCCGAAGAAGTAGCTGTAGGTGTCCAGCACGTCACCCGCTTCCGGGCCGATGCTGTCGCGTTGCAGCAGCACCTGCTCGAAGCCGACCGACAGTGCGTCGCCGAGGCGCAGGATCAACAGGATCATGATGACCGGACGGATGCCGGGCAACGTCACATGCCACAGTCGCCGCCAGTAGCCCGCGCCGTCGATGGCCGACGATTCGTACTGCTGCGGGTCGATGCCGGACAACGCGGCCAGGAAGATGATGCACGCCCAGCCCGCGTCCTTCCAGATCACCTGGGACACCAGTACCAGCTTGAACGCGGCCGGATTGCCGACGACGTCCAGCGGCGTGAATCCGTGGCTCTGCAGTGTGTGGTTCACGATCCCGGCGGCGCCGAGTACCTGCGTGAACAGGGTGACGATCACCACCCAGGAGATGAAGTGCGGCAGGAACATCACGTTCTGCACGAACTTCTTGAGCCGCTGCGAGAACATCCCGTCGAGCAGGATCGCCAACCCGATCGGCACCGGGAAGAACAGCAGCAGGTTCATCGCGGTGATGACCAGCGTATTGCCGACAGCGTGCCAGAAGGCCGGGTCCCCGAACAGGGTCACGAAGTTCGCGATACCGACGAACGGCGACGCCGAAATGCCGATGAACGGCACGTAGTCCTGGAACGCGATGACGTTGCCCAGCAGAGGCAGGTAGTTGAAGAGCAGAAAGAGCAGGAGTGCCGGCACGACCATCAGCAACAGCGCGCGGTCGCGGCGAAATCGCCGCCGCCTGCTCGGTCCGCGTCTCGGTTGGCCGGCCGGCTGGTGGACCTCGATGGGTGTCTCGGTCAGGGTTGCCATCAGACGGCCGTCTCCCTGCCGGCTTGGCCGGCCGTGACCGCCGCGCCCAGCGCCCACTGTCGGTCGGTGCCGGCGAGCCCGAGGTGGTACAGGTTCAGTTGTCGCGCGCCCGCGGCTCGTAGCCGCTGGACGTGGGCCGGCACCGTCTGCGGGTCGACCGGCGGCAGGACCGTCACGTAGGCACCGACGGTGATGTCGGGTGGCAGGGCCGCGCGTGCCGCCGCCACGGCAGTCGCCCGGGCCGGGTCGGTGGACCATGCGGACACCACCGCCGTGGTGACCCTGGGATCGACCGCGGTGACAGGTGTCGCGGACCATGGGTCGGGGTCGGTGAAGACGGTGACGGGGATGTCGGGGCCGAGTGCGTCGACCACTGTGGACAGCAGTTGCGCCGCGCCGGCCGCTTTGGTGGCTCGGATTTCCTCGGCCACGGCGGATTCTCGGTGAGATCGCACCGCGTCGCGCAGTTCCGCCATTGCCTGCGCCGGGTCGAGGGGCCAGGCCTGTTGGCAGGCGGTGCAACAACAGATCGACAGGAGGCGGGTTGCGGTGGGTGACCACGCGCCTGTCGTCTTGTCGTGCATGCCGGCATGGGCGATGCCTTGCTGGCCCCACGCTTCCAGCAGCACGCCGCTGACATCGGCCCCGCGCACGGCTTCCACGGCCAGCGTGGCCGCATATCGTTGTACCTCGGGCCAACGTGGGCACAGCGCGTGCGGGTAGCGGTCGCCGAAGCAGTTCACCACCGCGACATCGGGGCAGTCCGTGCCGAGCCGTGAGTTGTGGGTCAGCACGAGCCACGCGGTGACACCGAGTCCGGCTCCGGTGAGCACGGCGGTCGCGTCGTCGAACGGATTGGGCGCGTCCGGCCAGGAGACCGGAACCAGCCGGTGGCCGGCCCAGGCTTCCGGTCGCACCGGCCGGTAGCTGGCCGACGTGGGTGCGGTGATCACCTGGTGGCTCGGGTGCAGTGGTGTCGCCGCGCGGACGGCGTGGTAGGCGCAGGCGAGTGTCACCTCGCTGATGCCGTGGTCGCTCACTCTGGCGGGGAAGTCGGGATCGCCGAGGACGTCCCACGGGTAGGCATGGCCGGTGATCACGACGACTCCCGTCGTGCCAGGACCGGGAAGTCGTCGCGCAGCCGGATGCCAAGGCCCGGTGTGGTGGGGGCACCGATCCGACCATGGTCCAGAATGGACGGACCGTCGATCACGCGGTCGAAGTAGTCGTGCGTGCGCACGGTCTCGGCGGCGCAGGCGTTGCGTACGGCGGTGAGCACGTGCGCCGCCGCCCACAGGCCGGCCGGGCCGGAATTGCCGTGCGTGGCCAGCGGCACGCCGTGGACTTCGGCGAGATCGGCGGTGCGGCGCGCTTCGGTGATCCCGCCGGACCAGGTCACGTCGCTGATCAGCACGTCGACCCCGCCGACCGCCAGTAGCCGGTGCAACTGGTAGCGGGTGAGCAGTCGTTCTCCCCCGGCGATCGGCACCGTGCTGCGTTCGCGCAACCGCGCCCATTCCGCCGGGTTGTCCGACGAGATCGGATCTTCCAGCCACCGCACCGGAAACCCGTCCAACGCGCGCAGAATCTGCGCGGCGCAGCCGGGGCTCCACAGCCCGTGCGCGTCGATCATGATCTCCATGCGGCCGCCCAGTGCCGCCGCCACCTTGTCGATGCCGGCGACGCCGGCGGTGAGCTGTGCCGGTGTGATGTACTGGCCGCCGCTTTCCGTGACGTACCGGTCGAACGGCGACCACTTCATGCCGGACACGCCCTGCGCGAGCAGTTCCTCCGCGAGGCCGACCGGATCCTGGCGCACCCGGTCCCCGTCGGCGCCGCCGCAGGTGTTGTAGATCGGCACCGAATCGTGCACCGCGCCGCCGAGCAGCGCGACGACCGGCTGCCCCACCGACTGGCCGAGGATGTCCCACAGGGCGATGTCGAATGCGGAGATCGCGCGCATTTCCGCGCCCGCGTAGCCGTGATAGGACACCCAGTCGAACATGCGGTGCCACAGTGCCGTCACCCGGCGCGGGTCGGCGCCGAGCAGGAACTGGCGGCCGAGGTCGTGAATGACGTCCACGGTGCGCAGGTCCGCGGTCTGGCCGAGGCCGACGATGCCGTCGTCGGTGTGCAGCCGGACGAACGTGAACGGCCGGGACAGCGTGAGATCCGGCACGATGGTCTCGATCGCGGTGATGTGCATCGTGTCCTCCCCTCGCTGGTTATCGGACGACGTGGCCGTCGACCGGCGCGGTCGCGTCGCGGTAGTCGCGTAGCGTCGCGTCGTTCGGCGGGTAGGTGCCGCGCAGTGGCGCGCCGTTCTCGACCCTGCGGAGGATGAACTCCTCCAACTGTTCCTGCGCCCTGGCCGGCTGCGCCACGACGGCGACGAGGTGTCGCGGCACGCACACCACCCCTTCGGCGTCGCCGACGAGGATGTCGCCCGGATAGACGGCAACGCCGGCACAGCCGATCGGCACCTGCAGGTCCACCGCGTGGTGCAGGGCCAGGTTCGTCATCGGGGAAGCACCCGCCGCGTAGACGCTCATCGACAGTGCGGCAATGGCCGGGGTGTCGCGCAGCGTGCCGTCGGTGACGCAGCCCGCGGCGCCCCGGAACTGGAGCCGGGTCAGCAGGATGTGGCCCGCTGATGCCGCGCGTCCCTCGCCGCGGCAGTCCATCACCAGCACGTGGCCCTGCGGGCAGCTCTCGATCGCGCGGCGCTGCGGGTGGTCGTAGTCGTCGTAGACGTCCAGCGTGTCGATGTCCTCGCGGGCCGGGATGTAACGCAACGTGAACGCCTCACCCACCATCCGCGGCCCGGTCCGGCTCAGCAGCCGCAGGCCGGCGAGCACCTGGTTGCGCAGGCCGAGGCGGAACAGCTGGGTGGACAGCGTGGCGGTGCTGGTCTCCCGCAGCGCCACGAGGTCATCCCGGTCGAAGGTCGTCACGGAACGTCAACCTCGTCTCGTCGGAATCTTCACTCCTTCGAGAGTGGCATACTGGTATACCACCCCCGCAAGAGGCTCGTCCGGTGACCGTTGACGGCCGCCGCCACCATGGTCCGAGCATGGTGGCGTGATGCGACGGTAACTCCGGCGGTGCACCATGACGGAATGACGGTGCGACGGTTACGGGTCGGTTGCGAGTTCGACTACGAAGCCGCCATCGGGACGCCCGCGGTGTTCCAGGTGCAGCCACACGACCCGCCACGGGTCGACGTCCGCTACGAGAAGTGGTCGGCGGATCCCGAGATGACCCGGCACGGCTATCCGGACCTGTACGGCAACCCGTGCATGCGGGTGGTGCTGCCGGCAGGTTCGTCGACCCTGCGCTACGAGGCGCTCGTCGAGGTGCCGGACGCGACCGAGGACGCCGACGAGGACGCGGTCGAGCTCGCGCCGCAGGCGTTGCCGGACGACGTGTTGCTCTACACGCTGCCCAGCCGCTACGTGCTGCCCGACGTACTGGGCGACGAGGCGTGGTCCCGGTTCGGCGCCACGCCACCGGGTTACGGCCGGGTGCGGGCGATCTGCGACCACGTGCACGGCCACCTGCGGTTCCAGTACGGCAGCAGCAACGCCGGGTCGACCGCGGCGGACGTCAACACATCCGGTTTCGGGGTCTGCCGGGACTACACCCACCTGGCGATCTCGTTCTGCCGGGCGTTGAACATCCCGGCGCGCTACGTGTTCGGCTACCTGCCCGACCTCGACGTCCCGCCGGACCCCGCGCCGATGGACTTCGCGGCCTGGATGGAGGTCTGGCTCGCCGACCGGTGGTGGACGTTCGACCCGCGCAACAACGTCCGCCGCAAGGGGCGGGTCGTGGTCGGGCGGGGACGGGACGCTTCGGACGTGGCGATGGCCACCACGTTCGGCGGCCCGACGCTCACGTCGATGGTGGTTCACGCGGCGGAGGCACCGACGTGACACTCGAACTGCTCGACCACACCGACATCGATCTGGACGGGGCCGCCCGGGTCACCTACCTACTTGAGCAGCGCCTGCACTATGCCTACGACGAGCCGATCACCGCGCTGCGGCAACGGCTCGTCCTCGTGCCGCCGCGTCGGCACGGCAACCAGCATCGGCGGGTGCACCGGGTCGAGGTGACCGGAACCACGGCCCGGCGGGTGTGGCGGCGGGACGCGCACGGCAACACCGTCGTGCACCTGCACGCGCCGCGCGTTGAGCGGGCGGTGGAGTTTCGGGCCGCCGTCCTGGTGGAGCGGGTCCGGGCGGACGGTCCGACGCTGCTGCCCCTGGGGGCGCTGCACGATCCGCGGTTGCTGCGCGCCACGCGGCTGACCGCGCCCGACGATCGGTTGCGAGAGCTGGCCGCGGGCCTGTCCTCGGGTGATCCGATCGAATTGGCGCAGCGGATCTGTTCTGCCGTGCACTCGGCTGTCGGTTACGAGTACGGGGTTACTTCGGTGGTTACCACCGCCGCCGAGGCGCTTGCCGGTGGGCGCGGTGTTTGTCAGGATTCGGCCCATGTGATGCTCGCGCTGTGTCATCTTCTCGGCCTGCCAGCCCGGTATGTCTCGGGTCATCTGCTCGGCGAGGGCGGTACGCATTGTTGGGTCGAGGTCGTGGTTCCCGCCGGTGACGCCGCGATGGCCGTGCCGTTCGATCCGTGCAACGACCGGCAGGCCGGCTTCGGGTACGTCACCGTGGCGACCGGGCGGGACTACCACGACGTCGCACCGACATCGGGTCGCTACCTCGGCACGCCGAACAACACGCTGGCGACCAGTCGCCGGGTCGGTGTTCTTTCCGCGGCCTGATCGCCCGTCGCTGTCAGACGAGGGATTCGAGGTCGGTGGCGAAGGTGGTCAGCGCGGGTCGGCCGAGGATGTGGCGCTGGAAGGCACGTGCGGCCATGCGGTAGGTGGGCTCGTTGAGCACCCGCTCGAGGTTGCCGGCCAGGGTGTCCGGTGTCAGGCCCGCGGCGTCGGTCCGGATGCCCAGCCCGAGTTCGTCGATACGGGCGGCGTTCTCGGGCTGATCCGCGAACAGCGGCAGCGCGACCATGGGCACACCGACCGACAGCGACTCGCGGACCCCGCTGAAGCCGGCGTGGGTGAGGAACACCTCGCAGGCGCCGAGCAGCAGGCGCTGCTGGACGAACGGCGCGAGGTACACGTTGGCCGGGCGGGGGCCGGACCAGGAGGCGACGGCCCGGTCGCTGCCGAGCGCGACGACAGCACGCACCGGCAGCGAGCCCAGCGCCGCCACGGTGATGTTCATCAGCTCGGATCCGGTGGCCAGCAACATATGCGCGTTCGAGCCGAAGCCGGCCAGGACGAGCGGCGCGTCGGCGGGCAGGTTCGCGATGGCCGGGTCCAGCGGCTGGTTGTCGACCGCGTCCGGTATGCGGTAGTACCGGTGCCCCGGGGTGCGCAACTGGTCGGGATACCACTGCTCGGGCAGCAGACCGGCGGTGAGCCGGCCGGACGAGTGGGTGAACGAGCCGATCGCGGGCAGGCCAAGGCCGTCGCGCAGGACGTTCAGCCGCTCGGTCAGGTCCGGTACCAGCCGCACGACCAGCGGCGCGATGTCCACGACGGCCAGCGGCAGGCCGAGCACCTCCGCGGCCAGGTAACCGCCGTATTCGTTGGTCTCGCGGACGATCACGTCGGGCCGCCAGGTCTTCGCGGCCTCGATGAGGTTCGCGGCGAACCGCGCGGTCAACGCACCGACGAACAGTGGCACGGACAGCGGCCCGGTCACCTCCGGCCGCCACTGCCTCAGCTGCTCGACGGCGAACTCCACCCCGGCCTCGGCCAGTTGTTCGGGGCGGACCTGCTCCGGGGCGAGCACGTCCGGCAGCGCCAGCACGGGAATCCCGTGTCGCTCGATCTCCGCCGCGACCGCAGGGCCGGTGGCGATCGCGACCTCGTGCCCAGCCTGCCGCAATGCCATGGCGACCGGCACCACCGCGGGCACGAGGTGGGACTGAATGGGCAAGCCGGTCAACAACACGCGCATTACGGACCCCTCGCCGGAAACCATTCGAAATCGGACGCCACTCAGCGTAGCGGCCCAGCTGGGATCACCGCGCCAGTTGGTCGCGGCGGCGGGTCAGGTAGGCGGTCTCGGCGGTGTTGCCCGCCAGCTCGATGGCCCTGTCGTAGGCCGCACGCGACTGCTGACCGCGGCCCAGCCTGCGCAGCAGGTCGGCGCGGGTGGCGTGGTAGGCGTGATAGCCGGCCAACTTGTCGTCGAGACGGTCGACGGCGGCCAGCGCCACCTCCGGTCCGTCGAGCTCGGCGACCGCGACGGCCCGGTTGAGGACGACGATCGGCGACGGGTCGATGCGGACGAGTTGGTCGTACAGGGCGACGACCTGTGACCAGTCCGTGTCACGCGCGTCGCGGGCATCGGTGTGCACGGCGTTGATCGCGGCGAGGATCTGGTAGCGACCAGGAGCCACCCCGGCGGCGGCAGCGGCGAGGCGCTCACGCACCAGCCGGTGACCCTCGGCGACCAGCGCGGCGTCCCAGGCCCCACGGTCCTGCTCGTCGAGGGCGACCAGTTCGCCGCTCGCCGAGACCCGGGCGGCGCGGCGGGCTTCGGTGAGGAGCATCAGCGCCAGCAGTCCGGCCACCTCACCGTCCGCCGGCAGGAGGGCTCTGATCAGGCGAGTGAGCCGGATCGCCTCGGTGGTCAGGTCGGCGCGTACCGGATCGGTGTCGGGGCCGGTCGCCAGGTAGCCCTCGTTGAAGACGAGGTACAGCACGGCCAGCACGCCGGAGACGCGTGCCGGGAGATCCGCCGCGGACGGCACCCGATAGGGGATGCGCGTCGCCTTGATCTTGGCCTTCGCGCGGGTGATCCGCTGTCCCATGGCGGTCTCGGCCACCAGG
>DASXXM010000046.1:0-6162 GCA_036503065.1 Pseudonocardiaceae bacterium
GTGACCGTCGGGCCGGCGTTCCGGACATTGGAACCGGCGTGGATCGAGGGGGTCGCCGCGATGGTGCGCGCGGGTGCGCGGGTCATCGTCGATGAGGTCTTCCTCGGTGCGGCGGCGTCCCAGCAGCGGTGGCAGCGGGCGTTGGACGGGTTGCCGGTGTTGTGGGTGGGCGTCCGGTGCGCGAGCGCGGTAGCCGCGGGCCGTGAGGTTGCCCGGGGTGATCGGGTCGTCGGGATGGCGGTGTCACAGGCGGATCTCGTCCACCGGGGTGTGGTCTAC
This sequence comes from Pseudonocardiaceae bacterium, assembly GCA_036503065.1. Classification (GTDB taxonomy): domain Bacteria; phylum Actinomycetota; class Actinomycetes; order Mycobacteriales; family Pseudonocardiaceae; genus DATEPR01. Next base: position 280 of record DASXXM010000046.1, read on the forward strand.
GACCTGGAGGTGGACACCACTCACGCCGAGTCGATGGCGTGCGCGCAGGTCGTTGCCGCTCGTGTCGGGTGATCGTAGTGTCAGTCCGGTGAACGACTGGGCTGCCTGGCACGATTCGTACGACCGGCCGGGATCGTCGCTGGACCGACGTCTGGCGCGCGTCCGGTATCGGATTCGCGAGGCGCTGGACGGGATGCCGGCCGGACCGATTCGGGTGATCAGCATGTGCGCTGGTCAGGGACGGGACCTGTTGGGCGTGCTGCCGGATCATCCACGGCGCGACGACGTGTCGGCGCGGCTGGTCGAGCTCGATCCGCGCAACGCCGAGTTCGCGCGCCGGTCGGCGGGCGGGCTGCGGGTCGAGGTAGTCGAGGGTGACGCCTCGCTCTGCGCGGCCTACCAGGGGTTCGTGCCGGCGGACCTGGTGTTGGTGTGCGGGGTGTTCGGCAACGTCTCGGACGCGGACATCCGGCACACGGTGGCGAACCTGCCCCGGCTGTGCCGGACCGGGAGCACGGTGCTCTGGACCCGGCACCGCGAGCCGCCGGATGTGACGCCGACGATCCGAGAATGGTTCGCCGAGTACGGTTTCCGCGATATCGGGTTCGACTCGGAGGACGGGTTCAAGTACGGCGTCGGCACGCAACAGCTGACCGGCCCACCACTGCCCTACCAGCCGGACCTGCGGTTGTTCGACTTCGTCGGGAACGGCAGCGAAGCCAGCCGCTAGGGCCGGGCACGCGCCAGGATGCGATCGGTGTCCACGCCCCTCGGCAGCGTGCCGAAGGCGCCGCCCCAGTCGCCCGCCAGCCGGGACGCGCAGAACGCGTCCGCGACCGCCTGGTCGCCGTGGCGTACCAGCAGGGCGCCCTGGATGCACAGCGCCATGGTCTCCACGAGGCGCCGGGCCCGGTACTGGATGTCGTCGGAGTCGCCGAGTTCCTTGCGCAGCCTGATGACCGCCTGATCGAGAATGTCGGACGCGCCGGCCGCCGCGTCCAGTTCCACGAACACCGCCTCAACGGCCATCGGCTGTGAACGCATGGCACGCAAGGCATCCAGGGCGGCCACGTTGCCCGAACCCTCCCAAATGGACAGCAGCGGCATCTCCCGGTAGATGCGGGGCATGCCGGACTCCTCGACGTAACCGTTGCCGCCAAGGCACTCCAGCGCCTCCGCCGCGTGCACGGGGCCGCGTTTGCAGACCCAGTACTTGGTCACGGCGAGGGCGAGCCGACGGAACAGCGCCTCCTGCTCGCCACCCCGGTCGACCGCGCCGGCGAGGCGGAGCGCGACGGTCAGCGCGGCCTCGGTTTCGATGGCCAGGTCGGCCAGCACGTTCACCATGGCCGGCTGGTCGATCAGCTTCGCGCCGAACGCGAACCGGTACGTGGCGTGGTGCACGGCCTGACGCAGGCCGCTCACCATGCCGCAGGTGGTGCCGAGCACACAGTCCAGCCGGGTCATGTTGACCATGTCGATGATGGTGCGCACGCCCCGGCCCTGCTCGCCGACCAGCCAGCCGGTCGCGTCGTCGTACTCGATCTCGGCGGACGCGTTGGACCGGTTGCCCAGCTTGTCCTTCAGCCGCTGCAACCGGATCGGGTTGCGCGTGCCGTCCGGCAACACCCTGGGCAGCAGGAAGCACGACAGGCCGCCGGGCGCCTGCGCGAGGGTGAGGAAGAAGTCCGACATCGGGGCGGACGTGAACCACTTGTGCCCGACGATCCGGAAGGTGCCGTCTGCGACCGGGCTCGCGGTGGTGGTGTTGGCGCGAACGTCGGAGCCGCCCTGTTTCTCGGTCATCGACATGCCGGCGATCAGGCCGCGTTTCGTGGCCGCCACCCGTAGGCCGAAGTCGTACTCGCGGCTGGCCAGCAGCGGCTCGTAGGCCCGCGCCAACTCGGGTTGGTTGCGCAGGGCCGGCACGACCGCGTAGGTCATGGAGATCGGGCAGGTGTGGCCGGGATCGGTCTGGCCCCACGTGAGCATCTTGGCGGCGCGGGCCACGTGCGTGCCGGGCCGGTCGTCGGTCCAGGGTGTCGCGTGCAGGCCATGGCCGACCGCGACGCGCATCAGTTCGTGGTAGGCCGGGGTGTATTCGACCTCGTCGATCCGGTGACCCCAGCGGTTGTGGGTGTGCAGGATCGGGTGGTTCGCCTCGGCCAGCCGGGCCCACTCCTGAGCCTGCGCGGAACCGGCCAGCCGGCCCAGCGCGGCCAGCTCCGGCTCGGCCCACGCGGCCCCCTCGCGGCGCAGGCCCGCCAGCAGCGCCGGGTGTGCGGCAGCGTTGAAGTCGACCAGCGGCGGAACCTGATTGGTCACCTCGTGCGTCGGCATCCCGCCAGTGAAGCAGCGATTGATACCGTCAGCAAACGGCCCCAACATCGCCACCCCGGAGACGCCCGCAGAAACCCGAAGGCAGCCCCACCAGCCCGAAGGCAGCCCCCACCACTCCGCGGGGGGCGTCCCATTTCCAACGTACCGCTTGTCAAGCCCCAGATGGGGGGTTTGCGAGCAATCTGTGGACAACTTAATTGTTGTCCACATCTTCTGCGAGGAGCGGCATATGACGGTGACCACGGAACGAGCCGGCGCGGTGACCACGGTCGTCCTGTCCCGGCCCGACGTACGCAATGCCGTCGACCTCGAGACGGCCCAGGCACTGGCCGACGCCTTCCGTGCGTTCGAGGCCGACGACGACGCTTCGGTCGCCGTGCTGTTCGGCGACGGCGGTACGTTCTGCGCGGGCGCCGATCTGAAAGCCGTTGCCACCGGCCGGCCGAACCGCCTGGCCGAGGACGGTGACGGTCCGATGGGGCCGACGCGGCTGCGGCCGACCAAGCCGGTGATCGCCGCCGTCGCCGGGCACGCCGTGGCCGGTGGTCTGGAGTTGGCGCTGTGGTGCGATCTGCGGGTGGCCGAGGAGACGGCGGTGTTCGGCGTGTTCTGCCGACGCTGGGGCGTTCCGCTGATCGACGGCGGCACGGTCCGACTCCCCCGCCTCATCGGCGCCAGCAGGGCGATGGACCTCATCCTGACCGGCCGGGCGGTGGACGCGGCTGAGGCTTACGCGATCGGGCTGGTCAACCGCGTGGTCCCGGCCGGGCATGCACGCGCGGAAGCGGAACGGTTGGCCGCCGAACTGGCGCGATTCCCGCAGACCTGTCTGCGCCAGGACCGGCTCTCCGTGCTGGCGCAGGACGGGCTGAGCGAGACCGATGCGATGGCCGTCGAGTTCCGACACGGCCTGGTCTCGCTGGCCGCCGATTCGATGGCCGGAGCGGGCCGGTTCGCCGCGGGGGCCGGGCGGCACGGCGACTTCACGGAGTGAGCAAGAGCGAATTGCATGGTGCGCAATATCGATTGGGTGAATGCGGATCGGAGCGAAATCTGGGATTGTCGGTTGGGCAAGAATCCGTGCGAGGTTAGGAATGTATATGGACGTGAGCCTGGTGCGCAGCGAGGTGGCGATGATGCCGCTGGAACGGGAAGCCGTCTACCTCCTCGATATCGAGATCGAGTGGGTGCCGAGTCTGGTCCAGACAGGTGACTACGCCAGGGCGGTCGCGAAGTCGATCGACCTGCCGGCCGAGCAGATCGAGCCGTGGGTCGAGTCGCGGCTCGCGCGGCAGTTCACGCTCACCCGGGACAAACCGCCGCAGCTCGACATGGTCGTCGACGAGGCCGTGTTTCGTAAGGTGGTGGGCGATCGCCAGGTCATGGCGCGACAACTGCGTGCCATTCTGGAGGCCTGTGATCGTGACAACGTCGAACTGCGGGTGCTGCCGGTCACCCCGTTCTGGCTCGAATCCGGGTACTACGTGATGGCCGCCGACTTCAGCGAGCACGTGGCTTACCTGGAGAGCCCGACATCCGTTGTCATCCTCGATGACCGCAACGAGATGGAATTCTACCGGCAGTGCACGACACGGCTGTCCCGGCGGTCGCTGGAACCGGAGGAGTCGCTCGCCATTGTTGCCGACTACGCAAAGGAGTACGAAGTCAGTCCGTCCGATGGCTGAACACGCCGCCGGGGCGCGACCAGACGACCCTGGCCCACGTGATCACCAACACGACCATCACCAACACGGACACGATCAGGCCGGCACCGGGACCGGGGCCGGCCTGATGGCTGGTCGTGGTCTGCTGCGACCAGATCGACACCAGGCCCAACACCGTGAACAGGCCGCAGCCGAACGTCGCCAGCCACGCCACCGCCCACCGACGCAGCCCCAACGACAACGCCGACCCCAGAAAGCCGAACACGAAGACACCCATCGCGAACAACCGGGGCAGGAAGTCGACCTTGCCCGCGCCGCCGGGACCCTGCGCGAACAGCACCTGCCAACCGGCCGCGCCGTGCACCCACGGCAGGATCGACGCGATCGCCAACACCAGCACGCACACCGCGATCACCATCGCCCGCACGCCGGGGTCGATCCGGCGGTTCATGCGGTTCTCCACCTCGTCCACCTGCGCCCGCAGGCGAACCATTTCGGCGTAGTCCTCCTCGTCGGTCATGAGACCGCGCATCCTTCCGACGTGACGGGAGCGGGGGCTGGGGCGCCGAACGACGGCAGCCCAAGGCTCACCCCTGCGGTCTTCGGTCGCACGCCGTCGGCCCAGTTGTCGCCGGCACGCGTCCTGCGGTGCTGTGTGACCGGACCGTCCGCGACCAGGTGATGCGGGGCGCCGTAGGTGACCACTGTGGACACGACGTCGCCCGGCCGGATCTCGCGGTCGGTCGGATTGAAGTGCACCAACCGACCGTCCCGGGCACGGCCGCTCATGCGATGCGTCGCGGCGTCCTTACGGCCCTCGCCCTGCGCGACCAGCAGTTCCACCGACCGGCCGACCAGCGCACGGTTGAGCTGCCAGGAGATCTCCTCCTGCGCCTGCACCAGCCGCTCGTACCGTTCCTGCACCACCTGCTTGGGCACCTGGTCACCCATGTCAGCGGCGGGCGTGCCCGGCCGCTTCGAGTACTGGAACGTGAAGGCGCTGGCGAACCGAGCCGCCCGCACCACGTCCAGCGTGCCCTGGAAGTCTTCCTCGGTCTCGCCAGGAAAGCCGACGATGATGTCGGTGGTGATGGCCGCGTCCGGCATGGCGGCGCGCACGTCGGCCAGGATGCCCAGATACCTGTCCGACCGGTACGAGCGGCGCATCGCGCGCAGCACCCGATCCGAACCGGACTGCAACGGCATGTGCAGCTGGTGGCACACGTTCGGCGTCTGCGCCATCGCGGCGATCACGTCGGGCGTGAAGTCCTTCGGGTGCGGCGACGTGAACCGGACCCGCTCCAGGCCGTCGATCCCGCCGCACGCGCGCAACAGCTTGCCGAACGCGAGCCTGTCGCCGAACTCCACCCCGTAGGAGTTCACGTTCTGCCCCAACAAGGTGACTTCCAGCACGCCTTCGGCGACCAACGCGGAAACCTCGGCCAGCACGTCACCCGGCCGCCGGTCGGCCTCCTTGCCGCGCAACGACGGCACGATGCAGAACGTGCAGGTGTTGTTGCACCCGACCGAGATCGACACCCACCCCGAGTAGGCCGAGTCACGCCGGGCCGGCAGCGTCGACGGGAAGACCTCGAGCGACTCCAGGATCTCCACCTGGGCCTGCGCGTTGTGCCGGGCACGAGCCAGCAGCGTGGGCAGCGAGCCGATGTTGTGCGTGCCGAACACCACGTCCACCCACGGCGCCCGCCGAACGATCTCGCCCCGGTCCTTCTGCGCGAGGCACCCGCCGACCGCGATCTGCATGTCCGGGTTGGCCTGCTTGGCCGGATACAGGTGGCCGAGATTGCCGTAGAGCTTGTTGTCCGCGTTCTCCCGCACCGCGCAGGTGTTGAACACGACGACGTCCGGCGTGCCGTTC
>DASXXM010000047.1:0-3917 GCA_036503065.1 Pseudonocardiaceae bacterium
TCCCAGGTAGGCGCGACGCACCCGGCCGTCGGTGAGCAGGGTGGTGATGATGCGGTTCGTGGTGTGGTTGATCGGGATCGCCAGGCCCAACCCGATCCCGGCGAGCGCGGTGTTGATGCCCACCACCCGCCCGGCCGAGTCGGCCAGCGCGCCACCGGAGTTGCCCGGGTTGAGTGCCGCGTCGGTCTGGATGACGTCCTCGATCACCCGGCTGGCCCGCCCGGCCTCCACCGGCACCGCCCGCCCCAACGCGCTGACCACCCCGGCGGTCACCGACCCGGCGAGGCCCAACGGGTTGCCCACGGCCACCACGAGCTGCCCCACGACCAGCGTGTCCGCGTTGCCCAGTACCGCGGCACTCGGCGCGGGGCCACGGGATCGCAGCACCGCGAGATCCGACAGGGCGTCCGCGCCGACCACGTCGAACTTCGACTCGCTGCCGTCGGCGAACACCACGGCACCGTCCCCGGCCGACCCGACGACGTGCGCGTTGGTCAGCAGGAACCCGTCGTCGGTGAACACCACGGCCGAGCCGCTGCCCCGCCGCATCCGCACGCTCGCCACATGCGGCGTCACCGACCGGGCCACCGCGACCACGGTCCGCGAGTAGGCGTCCAGCGCGGCCTCGTCGATCGCGGCAACGTCCGGTTCTGGCCCGGGCCGACCTGGCTCGCGCGGATCGGCTTCGGGCAGGTCGGTCTCAGGCAGCTGCCAGTCGTCGTCCACAAGGACCACCGCCCTCAATTACGTGATTACACCATTGCATCACTATCAATGTTGCACCCACGCGAGGTGTTCCGGTGGCCCGTCCGCCACCAGCGAACGGCCCGAACCACGACAGAGCCTGTATACTCGGTTCACAGCAGTATCGCCGTGGACCGAGTACACAAGCTAGAACCTGTGGCCTCGGTCCACAGTGATGAAGCCGTGTGCCGAGGCCAGGAAGTGCTCGAACCAGGCCCCCGTGTCGTCGTTGCCGGCGAAGTTCTCGGTCGAGTGCCCGTCCGCGGCCACGGTGACGCCGTTGGCCCGCTGGTCCAACCCGAACGAGTTCACCTCGTCGGTGGACTGGCGGACCGTGTGGTCACGGCCGTTGTCCTGGATGTCCAGCAGCCGGCGGGTCAGGTCGACCGTGGCGGACAGGTTGAAGTTGTTGTCGTCGGTGATCTGGAACGTGGCCTGCAGACTGATCGGGTAGGAGAAGGTGTGCAGGGTGTCGAGCTCGAAGCCGTGCGGCCCGGTGCTGTGCGAGAGGTTCGTGCCGTTGTCGGTCTCGGACAGCTGTTGCGCGAACCCGCCCGCGGTGACGGTGTCGGTGTTGCGGAACGCGACGTGCTGCGTGACGGTCGTGTCGATCCGGCCGGTGGAGGTGTTCACGAAGCCGCTGGTGCGCCAGTCGCGGGCCGCCGTCACGGTCGCGGTGACCGCGCCGTTCGCGCCGGGGTGGTCGGCTTCGGTCTGGGTCGCGGCGGGCGCGATGGTGTCCGACGTGAGCGCGCCGCTGGTGGTCGTGGCGCCATGGTCGGTGAAGATGAGCAGGTTCGCCGCGAGGTTCCAGGTGTCGCCGATGTTCGCCACGGTCAGCGCCACGTCGTGGCTGCCACCGTCGACCAGCCGGCCCACGAACGGCGTGACGTCGATGAGCTCCGGTGTCATGTCGAACGTGCCGACCGCCGGGATCGGCCGCCACAGCGTCGGCACAATCCCGCCGGTGTAGATGTAGGGGAAGAACTGGGTGACCCCGACGGGGGTGCCGTCGATCGCGGCGTCGATCTCCCGGTACGGCCCGTGCCCGCACAGCCCGGCGGCCGGGAACTGCGCCGACACGCTGTCCGGCACGTCGGTGAACCACTGCTCGTCACACCCGTTGCCCTTGATGGACACCTGCAGCAGGGCGCGCGTGATGTTGCGGGGCAGGCCGGCGGCGGCCAGGTGCACGGTCGCCGAACCCGGATTGGCGTCCTGGCCACCGAGACCGGCCACGACATCAGGTTCGGCGGGCGCCCGGTGGGCCCGGTCGGCCTGATAGAACGTGATCGACACGGTCTGGCTGTAGACACCGGTGTCGGTGGCGTTGGTGAAGTTCACGATGCCGCCGTTGAACGGCTGCGGCGTGTGGAACAGGGCGCCGTACTGGGTGATGTCCTTCGCGAAGTGGTACGTGATGCCGGCCGGGTCGGGTTCGTAGGTGGTGCCGAAGTACACCTGGGTGGTGCCCACGTTCAGCGAGCCGGCCCGGTCGAACTGGCGGCCCTGCACGCTGGTCGTCCAGTCCAGCACGATCTTCGCCCACGGTCCCGCGCACCCGGCCGGCGCCGCGATCGTGCCGGCGAAGTTCTGCGCCCCACCGGTCGCGTTGTTCGACGGGAACGCGTTGGCCAGCGACACCGCGCACGAATGGGTGAGCGGCCGGGACACCGGTGGCGGCGCGGTCACCGGGTTCTGCGAGTTGATCTCGATGGTCGGCGTGGCGCCGGCCGCCGGGCCGGCCAGAGCCACGCTGACACCGGCGGACAACAGCGCGGCGCACGCCACCGCGATCACGGACCGGATTGGACGCACGAGTACCTCCACCTGATCGTCCGACACGAGCTGACACGACCGGGTGACCCGGTGTCGCGGTGCAGACTCTAGCCGCGCGCGGGCGTTGATCCAGCGGCCGAGAGTAGGGACTTCCGGGGCCGAATGTCGGGCGGCTGGGCCAACCCGACTGGCCACCGACTCGGACCGGTTGGGTCAGCCGGCCCGGCGCGGCCGCATGTCGAAGAAGTAGAACACCAGCAGCAACACGTAACAGGCGAGGCTCGCGACCGCGTTGAGCAGCCCGATCGCCGCCGCGACCAGGTAGAACACCGGCCCCAGCGACCACCGGACACCCAACGCGCGCGCCTGGCGGGGCGTGATGTGGTCGTTGAGCAGTCGGTGCCCGGACGCCGCGTACCACCAGACCGCGCTGTAGAACACGCCGCCGATGGCCAGGACCAGCCCGTAGAACGCGGCGGCGGTGTGCTCGGCCGACGTGCCGCGCAACGACAGCGCCAGCACGTTCGTGGAGAACGGCAGGAACGCCACATCCATCAGCAGCAACACGTTGAGCCCCAACAGGATGCCGTCGGCCCGCTCGATGTGGCGGAACATCCGATGGTGGTTGATCCAGACCATGCCGATGAGCAGGAAGCTGATCGTGTACGCCAGGTAGGAGGGCCACAGCCCGAGCAGTTCGTCGCGCAACTGCGCGTCGGTGAGGCCGGTGGAACTTGCCGGCAGCCGGATCTCCAGGATCAGCAGGGTGATCGCGATGGCGAAGACGCCGTCGCTGAACGCCTCGACCCGCGATGTCCGCATGAACGTGCGGACCGGCCGGGCCGGCGGCTGGTCGGTGTCCATCGTGCCGATCATCGCAGACCGGCGCGCGTCCTCGATGGCGAGTCCGCGGTACCCTGAGTCCGGATGCCATACAACACGAGGATAATATCATATGGATTCCGTATCAACTGGTGATCGGTCCCGGCACCGCAGGCAGCTCACCAGGACGATCAAGGACACCCTGCGCGAGATGAACAACCAGCTGTCACTGCTCAACCACCACGTCGGCATGCGCGTCGACCTGAAGGACGTCGACCTGGACTGCCTGGACCTGATCGACCGGCACGGCCCACTGAGCCCCAGCGCCGTGGCGAAACGCGCCGGCCTGCACCCCGCCACGGTCACCGGCATCCTGGACCGCCTGCAACGCGGCGGCTGGATCACCCGCGAACGCGACCCCGACGGCCCCGACCGCCGTGCGGTCGCCGTGCGCGTCGTGCCCGACCGAGGCGGCGAGCTGTACCGCCTGTACAGCGGGATGAACGCGTCACTGGACGACATCTGCGCCGGCTACACCGACACCCAACTGGCCGTTGTCGCCGACTTCCTCA
>DASXXM010000048.1:0-4667 GCA_036503065.1 Pseudonocardiaceae bacterium
AACGCGACCAGCGCCGCACCGACGACAACGGGGGTGGCGGGCACGGGCTGGACGCTGGTGACCTGGTGCCAGACCTGCCCCGGCAGAGTTGCGCTCACCCGGTCAACTCTGCCAGCACACCGGCTTGCTCGGCGTGTGCCCCTCAATTGCGACTACCCGGTGGTCTCGTATTGCCACCGTGGGCATTCGGTCGGGTGCCGCTGGTCATCGTCGGGAAACAGATCGTCCAACCAATTGAAAAGTGCCGGCCGGCATTGAAAGATGGGCCACGCGCTTCTTCCCTCGACAGCCCTCCCGTCGAGGGCGGAGCACCTTCGCCTCCGTCGCCGGACACCCCGGCCAGATGGGGGCGAAGTGCGTTCTGCGGGCGAAAAATGCGTTGCCGCCCGCGCCGACCGGCCGGCATCATCCGGGCATGACGTCGACCGGATCGCTGTGCTCACGCCAATTTCACCTGGCGAGCGGCCTGTGTCGACAGCAGCCCGGCCGGACATCCGGACCGGTGCCACCGACCCGATGCTGAGCGGAGCGTTGCTGTCCGGTCTGTTGGCCGGGTACGGGGTCGCCGTCCCCATTGGTGCGATCGCTCCGTTGCTGATCGGTCTCGCGGCTCGGTCGCCGTTGCGCACCGGCATCGCCGCGGCACTCGGCGTGGCCACAGTGGACGGCGGTTACGCGCTGGTCGCCGTGCTCGGCGGCGGTGCGCTCGGCCGCGCGATAGCGCCGGTCGCCACGCCGACGCGGTGGGTGGCGGCCGCGGTGCTGATCGTGCTGGCCGTCCGTACCGCCGTGGTCGCGGTGCGCCGCACCGAACCGGCGCCAGCTGCCCCGGTCACCGCGCACCGCGCCTACCTGGTGCTCGTCGGCCTGACCGCGCTGAACCCGACCACGATCATCTACTTCGGCGCGCTGGTACTGGGCCGGCAGGCGTCCGGTGGGTTCGGCCCGTTGCCCGGCTGGTTGTCCGGCACCGTGTTCGTGCTGGCCGTGTTCGCCGCGTCGGCGAGCTGGCAACTGTTACTGGCGTGCGGTGGCAGGCTGTTGGGTCGGGCGCTGAACACGCCACGCGGTCGTCTCGTGACGGCGCTCGTGGCCGCCGCGCTCATCACGGTTCTCGCCGTGCGCACCGTCCCAATAGGATGATCATCTCGGCAGCCGCCGCCAGATCGCCCTCGGCAGGACGCGCATGACGGCGAAGACCGGCCGCAGCACGCCAGGCACCCAGACCTCGCCCCGGCCGGTGCGCAGCGCCCTGACCGTGGCATCGGCGACCCGCGCGGGTGTCGATGAGAACGGCGCGGGCGACATCCCGCTGGTCATCCGGCCGATCACGAACCCGGGCCGGACCAGCAGCAGGCGCACCCCGCTGCCCACCAGCGAGTCGGCCAGCCCGCTGGCGAACCCGTCCAGGCCCGCTTTTGCCGAGCCGTACACGTAGTTGGCCCGTCGCACCCGGACACCGGCCACGGACGAGAAGACCACGAGCCTGCCCGTCCCGTTGGCGCGCAGGATATTGGCCAGATGGGTGAGGATGCTGACGTGCGCGACGTAGTCGGTGTGCACGATGGCCAGGGCGTGCCCGGCGTCCCGCTCGGCTCGCTGCTGGTCGCCGAGAATCCCGAATGCGGTGATCACGGTATCAAGTGGCCCGTGCCGCTCGACGATCTTGTCCAGCAACGCCCGGTGCCCCGCCACGTCGTCGGCATCGAACTCGACCCGATGCGTGTCGGCACCGGCCACCCCGGGCAGGTCGGCGGCCCGGCGCGCGGCCAACACGACGGTGGTCGCACCCTGTTCGACCAGGCGTTGCGCCACCGCCAGCCCGATCTCGCTGCGGCCACCCAACACCAGCACGGTTCCAGTCACCCACGCAGTTTGCCCGACCCGCTCGCGGTGCCGCACGGCGCGCTGCCGGTATGGCCGCAAGACCCTACGCAATTCCCCAACAAAGGCATTAACACTTATAAGAACCACGACAATATCGCGAGAACCCTTGACGACGTTCCGGATTGGTCGGGAAGCTACCTATTGATGCGCAGCGTGGCGGGCGGCGGGCACTGATCCGCGCCGATCTCGATGGCGATCCGGGTGAGCGGGCTGTCGGCGTCCAGCCTCCTCGTCCGTCATTGCGGTACCACATCCATTCAACCCTGGAAGTGATTCGATGACGCATCAATTCCTCAGGCGCGCGATGTCGTTGCTCTGCGGCACCGTGGTGGCCGCCGCCGTGCTGACCGGCACGGTCGCCACATCAACCGCCACCGCCGCGTCGGCGCCCCCGTGGGACGGCACGCTGTGGGCGACGCAGCTCTTCTTCGACAACAACGGCACGCCGTGGACGACAGCCAGCTTCACCGCGCTCAAGGCGAAGGGCCTGAACAGCGTCGAGATCGACATGCCGTGGGGCGGGATCGAACCGTCGAACGGTTCGTTCACCTTCACCGAACTCGACCAGGAACTGGCCAACGCCGCGGCCGCGGGCATCCGGATCGTGCCGATCTTCTGGCAGTCCGGCTGGAGCGGCAGCCCGGCCCCGTGGATCACCGGCCGCGAGGTCACCAGTGCCGGCACGCAGGGCGTGCAGCCGGTGTGGTGGGACCAGACCCAGCAGGCGGCGTACTTCAACTACGTCACCAGCACGATCAGGCACATCGCGGCCAACCCCGGCTACGGCGGCTCGATCCTCGACTACGGCTTCCTCGACGCCCAGTGGGACATCAACGGCGGTGCCGGCGGCTGGGCCCAGGCCGACATCGACGAGTTCCACAACACCTACCTGCCGCAGACCTTCGGCACCATCGCCGCGTTCAATTCGGCCAACGCCACCAGCTTCGCGTCCTTCAGCCAGGTGCCGGCCGCCGTGTCGGGACAACCACTCGCAGGCGTCTACCAGGCGTTCCGGGCCTGGAGCGTGTTCGACACCTACAGCAGGCTGGCCGCGGCCGCCCGCGCCATCACCAGCACGCCGCTCTACTACTACTTCGGCGGCCACATCGGCAACGGCGAGCCGTACGCGAACAACCCGGACATCTTCATGAAGGCGGCCAAGGCGAACAACGTCACCGTCATCGACGACGCGGCGCAGTCACCCGCCCTGACGCTGATGTGGGGCAGCCTGGCCCGTGCCTACGGGGTCAAGGTGGCGCAGGAGTGGACCGCGCCCAACAGCAACGCCGACATGAGCGCGCAGGCCGCGCAGTGGGTGTCCAACTACGCCATGACCCTGCCGCAGAGCGGCGGTGAGGACTTCTTCATCCACGACGGCACCACGAAGGACGTCATCGGCTTCCCGATCTACACCGGCTTCGTCGGCACCCTGGAGGGCATGTCCGGCTCGTACCCGCAACAACCGGCCGCGGTCTACATCGACTACTCGCTGGCCTTCGGCAACCCCAACGGCGGCAACCTCCTCACCCCCGAGGACGCGATCAGCAACCTGTGGCTGGGCGACCAGTCCGGCTTCGCCGTGGTCACCAGCCAGGAGGTCGCCAACGGCGCGGTGAACCTGTCGCAGTTCAAGGCGATCCTGCCGATCAACGGCGTGGACTCGACCCTGAAGGCCTACCAGTCCGGCGGCGGCACGCTGTTGACCGCGGGTTCGCAGCTGGCGCAGTTCGCGCCCGCCTACGCACACCTGGACAACGCGGGCTCGCTGCAGGCCGTCCCCGCCGTCGCGAGCAACCACCTGAGCGCGTCGGTCACCCTGGCCGTGATCAATCCGACCGCGAACTACAACGGCTCGGTCACCATCAGCCCGGCCGGCCTCAACCTGACAGCCGGCGCCTACCACCTGGTCAACGCCGCCAACGGAGCCGTGCTGCCGCAGCAGGCGCAGCCCAACGGCGACCTGTGCACCTCCCTCAACGCGAGCCCGGCCACGCTCGCCCAGTGGAACGTCGTGGCAGGCGCTGTCCCGGCCGGCACGCCGTCCGCGTGCTCGGCAGCGTCGTCAACGGTGGTCAGCCTCCGCGCGCACGCCAACAACAACATCGTGACCGCGGACAACGCGGGTGCGTCCCCGCTGATCGCCAACCGCACCGCGATCGGTGCCTGGGAACAGTTCGACCTGATCAACAACCCGGACGGCAGCGTCAGCTTCCGCGCGCACGCCAACAACGAGATCGTCACCGCGGACAACGCGGGTGCCGCGCCGCTGATCGCCAACCGCACCGCGATCGGGCCGTGGGAGGAGTTCACCGTCATCAACAACCCCGACGGCAGCATCAGCCTCCGCGCGCACGCCAACAACAACATCGTCACGGCGGACAACGCGGGCGCGTCCCCGCTGATCGCCAACCGCACCGCGGTCGGCCAATGGGAGGAGTTCGACCTCATCCACGACTGACCAACGGCGGTGCGCCGACGCGACCGTTCACGAAACGTGTGAAACGTGTCGTGAGCCGTCGCCTTGCAGCGCGGCGTTGACCCACTCGGTGTCCGGGTGGGTCTTCCCGTGGCGGTACCCGCTGCCCACACGGTGTGGGTCTGACGTGGGTTTCCATCGGGCTCGTTTACTGTCGCCCACCAACTGTGGGAGGACACCAACGCCGCGAGGTTACGGGCGGCGTTGAGATCACGATCCAGCGTGAAACCGCACTGGTCGCAGTGAAACATCCGCTCGGACAGCCGCAGTTTGGCTTTCACTGTGTGGCAGTTCGAGCAGGTCT
>DASXXM010000049.1:0-11825 GCA_036503065.1 Pseudonocardiaceae bacterium
CCACCCACTCGGCCGTGCTGCCGCCGTGCGCACCGCGGCACGTGGACAACAGGACGCCGTCGGGCAGCCGACCGACCCACAGCTCGGCACCCGCGGAGAGCAACTGCACGTAGGCCAGTTCGGGCAACTTCGCGAGCATCGCCGCGATACCGTCGGTGGTCAGGAATCGCGGCACGAGCACCGTCGCGCTCGCCGCCTCGGCCGGCCACGGCTGACCGGCCTGGTAGCGCACCGGCCGCACACCGTCCACACCGGACAGGGCGGCCATCCCGTCGTCGTCGGGGACCAACACCGTGATCGTCACGCCACCACGGTATGCAGAAAGTCCGTAGAGCGTACGGGTGGGTAGTACGGCACACTCGGCAAGGTGCGCGAACACGACATCCTGGCAGCGGACGGCACCCGGCTGCGGGTGTGGCGGACCGGCGAGACCGGCCGGGACGTGCTGCTGTGCCCCGGCCTGGGCACCATGCCCGAGGCGTGGCCCCACCTGACCAGGCAGGACCCGGGCGTGCGCGTGCACAGCTGGTACCACCGGGGCACCATGGGCTCCGCCCGACCGGCCGACCCGGCCCGGATCCGGCTGGCCGACCACGTGGCCGACGCGCTGGCCGTCCTGGACGACGCAGGTGTCGAGCGGGCCGTGGTGCTGGGCTGGTCGGTGGGTGTCACCGTGGCCGTCGAACTGGCCAGCCGCCATCCGGACCGGGTCACCGGGCTCCTGTTGGTCGCGGGTTCGCCCGGCGATCCGTTCGGCGGGATGTTCGGCGTACTCGGCCTGCCGCCTGCCGCCCGTCGTGCCATGGCTGCCGCGGCCACCCGACTGGTCCGCGACGCCGGTCCGCTACTCAACGCGGTGCTGCACCGCATTCCGGTGAACACGGCGACCGCGACCGTGCTGCGGCACAGCGGGATGATGCGGCCGACGAGCGCCAACGCGGACGTCGTGGCCGCAGGCCGACGCTTTCTCACCCACGACTGGCCCTGGTACGGCCGACTCGCCATGGCACTGGCCGACGGCCCAACACCCGACCTGGCGAAGGTGTGCTGCCCGGTGACCGCGCTGGCCGGCCGGTACGACCTGTTCGCCGACCCCCGGCACGTGGCCGCGGCCATCGGCGCGCTGCCGCAGGCGCGCTTCCGGGTGCTGCCGACCAGCCACTTCCTGCCGTTGGAGGCGCCGGACGAACTCGCGTCCGAGCTGACACTGCTCATCGAGCGGGTGGACGCGGTACTGGCCGCGGCCCACTGGCTCGGCGGCCCACGACATCTGGTGCCGGCGCCGCGTCAGGCGCAGGAGGACCGGTCGGGTACCGCTTACCGGACGCTCACGTAACCCGGCTTACGCTGGGTGTCGTGCCCAGACAGCGCGCGGTTCTCCTCCGACGGTGGCCGCTGGCCGTGTCGATCTCGCTGGCCGCCGGTAGCGCCCTGATGATGCTGGCCGGCTGCGCCGACTTCGCCAGTGAGGCCGCGCCGAGCAGTTGGACACCAGCGCCCGCACTGTCCCCGGAGGCGCCGCCGAACCCGGTGCTGCCGGGCCAGTCCGGCCAGTCGAGCAACGGTGGTTCGAACCCGCAGGTCGGCCACAACGGCGCCGTGCCGCCGCCGCAGGGCTGCGAGGACTTCAACCCGGCCGTGATCGCGACGTGCCTGAACGTCGTGTCTGCGGTGGCCGCGCTGCCCGGCACCGACAACGATCCGATCGGCCTGGCGGCGGAGCGCACCACGGGCCGGATCCTGCGCGTGCACAAGGGCGACCAGCCGAGCCTGGTGACGACACTCCCGGTCGACACGACCGGCGACGGCGGTCTGACCGGCCTCGCGCTGTCCCCCACCTACACCCAGGACCAGCTCGTGTTCGCCTACGTCACGACGGCCACCGACAACCGGGTGATGCTGATCGCGCCAGGTGACACGCCGAAGCCGATCCTGACCGGCATCCCGCGCGGCGCAACGGGCAACCGGGGCGTCCTGTCCGTGGACCACCGGGGTGAGCTGCTGGTGGCCACCGGGGACGCGGGCGACCCGGCCAACGCGACCAACCCGAACTCGTTGGCCGGCAAGGTGTTGCGCATCGACATCGACGGCAAGCCCGCGCCCGGCAACCCGACCCCGACCTCGCCGATCGTGGCGTCCGGTGTCGACAGTCCCAGTGGCCTGTGCACGTCGCTGGACGGCACCCACGCCTGGCTCACCGACCGGACCCCAACAGAGGACGTGCTCTACCGATTGCAGTTGGGCCACCCGCTGGGCGACCCGGCATGGACGTGGCCGGACCGGCCCGGCGTCGCCGGCTGCGCCGCGTTCAGCACGTCGGTGATGATCGGCATGGCGGCCGCCGGCAACATCCAGTCGCTGGCCCTGAACAAGGACGGCTCGTTCACCGGCGCGCCGCAGGTCTCGTTGCAGGGCGCGCAGGGCTTCGGCCGGTTCAGCGGCATGGACATCATCAACGACCGGGCCGCCATGGCCGGCACGATCAACCGCGACACCAACGGCAAACCCGTGTCCAGCGACGACCGGGTGGTCGTCATCACCAGCCAGCCGGCCGGCGGCGGCCAGGACTGATCGGCACTCTCAGCCCTCTCCTGCCTCGAACGGTGTCGGTCGCGGGAAACACCCGACGAACCGGGCGGCCCCCCGCCGATCGCCGATCACATGCATCACGTCCATCACGTCCATCAGCGGACGACCACCGAAAACGACGGACCGCAGGGTCGCCGCGTCGGTGTCCAGTACCGCGTCCGGATGGTCGGCGGCGCCTCTGGCGATCCGGCAGCGGCCCGACTCGATCTCCGCGTGGAATCGGTCGTCGGCGAAGCGGAGTTCGATGCTGACGCGCAGGTCACCGGCCGCGCCTGCGTCGAACGTCGTCCTGAGGGCCAGCATCAGGGCGTCCACGCTCAGTTCGGCGGTCGGGTCGACGATCGTGCGGCTGCCCCACCTGGACAGCGCGGTCAGCACCGGTTCCAGGGCCTGACCGCGCTCGGTCAGCTCGTATACGCGGATGCTCGCGGGCGGCCCGAGCCTGCGGCGCGCGACGATGCCCTCCTGCTCGAGTTCGCGCAGGCGTTGGGACAGTACGTTCTGGCTCATGCCGGGCAGGCCACGGCTGAGGTCGGCGTAGCGCTTGGGGCCGAACAGGAGTTCCCGCACGACCAGCAGCGCCCATCGTTCGCCCACGGCGTCGAGGGCGCGGGCCACCCCGCACGGGTCGCCGTAGCTGCGTCGGTCCACCACACCTCTAATTATAGCTCAAGCTTGCATTTTCATAGCAGCTACTCCTAGAGTAGGAGCATGACGAACCTGACGACTCTCCCCCAAGGCGATGTCCGACTGCTCGACAGCGCACCGGCGCAGCGGCTGCTGGCCTCGACAGAACTCGCCCGCCTCGCCTACGTGGCGTCCGACGACACACCCCGCGTGCTGCCGATGTTCTTCCACTGGACCGGCGACGAACTGGTCTTCGCCACCTTCGCGGGCGCGAAGAAGATCGCCGCGCTCCGTGCCCGGCCTGCCGTCGCGGTCACCATCGACTCGTCCGGGCTGCCGCCGGAGGCCCTGCTGATGCGCGGCCAGGTCACGGTGACCGAGGTCGACGGGATCGTGCCGGAGTACGCCCTGGCGCACCAGCGTTACGCCGGGCCGGAACAGGGCGCGGCCAACATCGCCGAACTCGACCAGCCCGGCGTCCGGATGGCGCGGATCGCGCTACGACCGGCATGGGTTGGCATGTTTGACTTCCAGCAGCGTTTCCCGGGCGGCGCGAGCGCGGACGACTTCGCGCGGCGGGGGCGATAACGTTGACAGCAAAGAACTTCGTGCTCGTACCGGGCGCCGGAGGCGGCACCTGGTACTGGCAGCGACTGGTGCCCGAACTGCGGGCACGAGGCCACGAGGCGATCGCCGTGGACCTGCCGACCGGCGACGAGTCGGCCGGCCTGGCCGAATACACCGCCAGCATCGTCGACACGATCGGCAGCCGGGACCGGATCGTCCTGGTGGCACAGTCGATGGCCGGCTTCAGCGCGCCGCAGGCCTGCGACCGGGTGCCGGTCGAGCTGCTGATCATGCTCAACGCGATGACACCGGCACCGGGCGAATCACCAAGCGAATGGTGGGGCAACACCGGCCAACAGCAGGCCAGAATCGACTACGCGCTCAGCCAGGGCAGGCCCACCGAATTCGACGCGATGCGGGACTTCTTCCACGACGTGCCGGCCGACCTGACGGCCGAGGCGATGGCCGGCGGCGAGCAACCACAGGCCGATCTGCCGTTCACCCAGCCGTGGCCGCTGACCGCGTGGCCGAACGTGCCGACCCGGTTCCTGCAGGGCCGTGACGACCGACTGTTCCCGCTGGAGTTCCAGCGGCGCCTGGTGAAGGAGCGGCTGGGCATCCCCGTCGACGACCTGCCCGGCGGGCACCTGGTGGCGCTGAGCCGGCCGGTCGAACTCGCCGACAGGCTGACCTCCTTCGTCAACGCCCCTGACAGTGCTGGGTGATCATCTCGCGCAGCCCACTATGGGGGATCGGCGCCGGGTGATCATCTCGAGTAGCCGCTGCGGGGGCCATTGGCTGGGCATCCGCGCCAACCGACCGGGTGATCATCCCGCGTAGTCACTGCGGGGGATCGGCTGGACATCCGCACCGTACGGCTGCGCGGCGGACGCCTTGGCCGCACTCAGCCAGCCGGTCGAACTCGTCTCCGTTCTGAACTCGTCTCCGTTCTGTTGGTCGGGGTGGGGAGTCTCGGGGTGCGGGGGTGCGGTCGGGGTCGCGGAGGCAGGGCTGGACGCGAGCGGGGGCTGCGTTTTATCGCTTAACGAACGGGACCGGGTGATTTGCTCCCGACTTCGGAGATGATCACCCGGTCGAGTGATCAAACAGCGGCTGACCTGCGGATAGGCGCCGATTAGCAGCCTACGTCAGCCCTGCCGACAGCGCTCGATGATCATCTCGCGCAGTCGCTTCGCGTCCGCCTGACCCCTCGTCGCCTTCATCACCGCGCCGACGATGGCCCCGGCCGCGGCGTCCTTGCCGTCGCGGATCTTGGCCGCGATGTCGGGTGCCGCTGCCAACGCCACGTCGATCGCCGTGATCAGCGCGGCGTCGTCGGACACGACTTTCAGGCCGCGCGCGGCGACCACGTCGTCCGGATCGCCCTCGCCGGCCAGGATTCCGTCGACTACCTGGCGGGCCAGGTTAGGGGTCAGCTCGCGTTTGCCGATCAGCTCGATCACCCTGGCCAGCTGGGCCGGCGTGATCGGCAGGTCGGCAATTTCGACGCCCCTGCTGTTGGCCTGCTGGACCAGGTAGGCCGTCCACCACGACCGGGCTTCCGCGGGCGTGGCACCGGCGTCCACAGTGGACGCGATCAGGTCGATGACGCCGATGTTGACCAGGTCGCGCAGTTCGGCGTCGGACAGGCCCCATTCTTCCTGCACCCGCTTGCGGCGCTGCCACGGCAGTTCCGGCAGTGTCTGGCGCAGCTCGTCCACCCAGTCCCGCGCGGGCGCGATCGGCACCAGGTCCGGCTCCGGGAAGTAGCGGTAGTCCTCCGCGGTCTCCTTGGTGCGGCCCGGTCGGGTGGTCTGGCCGGCTTCCTCGTAGTGCCGGGTCTCCTGGGTGATCCGGCCGCCGGCGGCCAGGATCGCGCCCTGGCGGCACATCTCGTACCGGACGGCCCGTTCCACGCTGCGCAGCGAGTTGACGTTCTTGGTCTCGGTGCGGGTGCCGAACTCGGTGGCGCCGATCGGCATCAGGGACAGGTTCGCGTCGCAGCGCAGCGAACCCTGGTCCATCCGGACATCCGAGACGTCCAGGGCGCGCAACAGGTCCCGCAGTGCGGTCACGTAGGCGCGGGCGATCTCCGGCGCGCGCTCGCCGGCACCGGTGACCGGCTTGGTGACGATCTCGATCAGCGGCACACCGGCCCGGTTGTAGTCCAGCAGCGAGTACTCGGCGCCGTGGATCCGGCCGGTCGCGCCGCCGACGTGCCGGGACTTGCCGGTGTCCTCCTCCATGTGCGCGCGCTCGATCTGCACGCGGAAGGTCTCGCCGTCGTCCAGTTCGACGTCCAGGTAGCCGTTGTAGGCGATCGGCTCGTCGTACTGCGAGGTCTGGAAGTTCTTCGGCATGTCCGGGTAGAAGTAGTTCTTCCTGGCGAACCGGCACCATTCGGCGATCTCGCAGTGCAGCGCGAGGCCGATCCGGATCGCGGACTCGATCGCGGCGCCGTTCACCACCGGCAGCGCACCGGGCAGGCCGAGGCACGTCGGGCACACCTGGGTGTTGGGCTCGGCGCCGAACACGGTCGAGCAGCCGCAGAACATCTTGGTGTGGGTGGACAGTTCGGTGTGCACCTCGAGGCCGAGCACGGGCTCGAACCGCGCCAGCACCTCGCGGTAGTCCATCAGGTCCGCGACGGTGGTCATTCCTCGCCGTCCTTGTTGCGCAGCGACCGGAAGACCAGCGCACCGCCGGTCAGCACGGCGGCGAAGTTGAACGCCGCGTTCAGCAGCTTCAAACCGTCCCGTTTGCCGCTGGCGTCCCGCAGCTCGCGCACCGCGCCCACGGCGCCGAACACGAGACCGACCAGACCCACCACGTCGCGTACCCGCTTCACACTGCTCACCTCGTCATGCCCCCAACTCGGGAATCCGGTCGATCTGCGGCCCGCCCTCTGCCGCGTTGCGGGCCACCTCGTAGGCCGCGGCCACCCGGTACATCCGCTGGTCCTGCAGTGCCGGGGCCATGATCTGCAGGCCGACCGGCAGGCCGTCGTCGGCCGCGAGTCCACTGGGGACACTCATGGCCGGGATGCCGGCCAGGCTGGCCGGGATCGTGCACAGGTCGGCCAGGTACATCGACATCGGGTTGCCCGTCCGCTCACCGAGCCGGAACGCGGTGGTCGGCGTCGTCGGCGACACGAGCACGTCGAGACTGCCGAACGCCTGCTCGAAGTCCCGCTTGATCAGCGTGCGGACCTTCTGCGCCTGGCCGTAGTAGGCGTCGTAGTAACCGGACGACAGGGCGTACGTGCCGATCATGATGCGGCGCTTGACCTCCGGTCCGAAGCCCGCCTCCCTGGTCAGCGACATCACGTCCTCGGCGCTGGCGCCGTTCAGGTCGCCGACCCGCAGCCCGTAGCGCATCGCGTCGAAGCGGGCCAGGTTGGACGAGCACTCGCTGGGCGCGATCAGGTAGTACGCCGGCAGCGCGTAGCGGAAGTGCGGGCAACGCACCTCGACGACCTCGGCGCCCAGTTCGCGCAGGGTGCCGACGGCCCGCTCGAACGACGTGAGCACACCCGCCTGGTAGCCGTCGCCGCCGGACAGGTCGGTGACCACACCGACGCGCACGCCGCGCAGATCGCCGGTGGCGCCTGCCTTCGCGGCGGCCACCACCGGCGGCACCGGCGCGTCGATCGACGTGGAGTCGAGCACGTCGTGGCCTGCGACCACCTCGTGCAGCAGGGCGGCGTCCAGCACCGTCCGCGCGCACGGGCCCGCCTGGTCCAGCGACGACGAGAAGGCGACGAGGCCGTAGCGGGAAACGCCGCCGTAGGTGGGTTTCACGCCAACGGTGCCGGTGACCGCGCCGGGCTGGCGGATCGAGCCGCCGGTGTCGGTGCCGATCGCGAGCGGTGCCTCGAACGCGGCCAGCGACGCCGACGAGCCACCGCCCGACCCGCCCGGAATCCGGTCCAGGTCCCACGGGTTGTGCGACGGGCCGTAGGCGGAGTTCTCGGTGGACGAACCCATCGCGAACTCGTCCATGTTGGTCTTGCCCAGGATCACGATGCCCGCTTCGAGCAGCTTGCGGGTGATCGTGGCGTCGTAGGGCGGCAGCCAGTTCTCCAGGATCTTCGACCCGACCGTGGTCGGCACGCCCTCGGTGGTCACCACGTCCTTGAGCGCCAGCGGCACACCCGCCAACGGCGATGCCGGCGCGCGGCCCGCGGCCACGTCCTCGTCGACCGCGCGCGCCGCGTGCAGCGCACGCTCGCCCGACACGTGCAGGAAGGCGTGCACCTGGTCGTCGACCTTGGCGATGCGGTCCAGGTGCGCCTGGGTCACCTCGACCGACGAGACCTCCTTGGCCTGGATCAGCGCGGCCAACTCGGCCGCGGTGAGGCGGGTCAGGTCACCCATCGTCATTCCTCCCCCAGAATCCGCGGCACCCGGAACCGGCCGTCCGCCGCGGCCGGCGCGGCGGCCAGTGCCTGCTGTTGCGTCAGGCCGGGGCGAACCACGTCCTGGCGGAAGACGTTGACCAGCGGCACGGCGTGCGAGGTCGGCGGAATGTCGTCCGCCGCCACCTCACCCACGGTGGCGACCGACTGCAGAATGACGTCCAACTGGCCGGCGAAGAGGGTCAGTTCGTCCTCCGTCACCGCCAGCCGGGCCAGCCTGGCCAGGTGCGCGACCTCGTCGCGGGAGATGTTGGGCACGGGCCAAGTCTATTTGCCGGTGACCGTCCACCCGGACCGGGTTACCGCAACGGGGTCTCGTCAGCCGGGACGTCCGATGCTGAGATCTATCACGTCTGCCACAATCGACGCCCGGCAACAGTGCGGTGCTGCCCAGATGATCTATTTTCGACGCAGGAGGCGTTCGCGTTGTCCTTCCTGATCCGGGTACAGCTCCCGGACTCCCCCGGCACCCTGGGCGCGTTGGCGACCGCGCTGGGCGCCATCGGGGCCGACATCCTCAGCGTCGACGTGGTGGAGCGCGGGTCCGGGATCGCAGTGGACGACCTGGTGGTCGAGCTGCCGACGGGCAGGCTGCCGGACGTGTTGATCACGGCGGCCGAGTCCATCGAGGGGATCGAGGTGGACGCCGTCCGCCCGTACGCCGGTGTGCTGGACACCCACCGGGAGCTGGAGTTGGTGGAGGAGGTCGCCGAGGATCCCCGCAACGGCATCGCGGTGTTCACCGAGGGCGTACCAAAGATCATCCGAGCGGGTTGGGCACTGACGCTGAGGTCGGACGGCAAAGGCGTCAGCCGGTTAGCCGCCAGCACCGCGGCACCACAGGCGTCGGACCTGGACATGCCATGGCTGCCCCTGGCCCGCGCGACCGTGCTCGACGGCGAGGCGGACTGGGTGCCGGAGACATGGCGCGAACTGGGCACCGAACTGGCCGCGACACCGTTGGGCAAGCCCGATCGGGCGTTGCTGGTCGCTCGGCCGGGTGGTCCGATGTTCCGCGCCGCCGAGGTCGCTCGGCTCGCGCATCTGGCCGGTATCGTCGCCGTGGTTCTGGACGGCTGATTAGAGGTCCAGTACGAAGACCCACAGGAGTGCGCGTTCGTTGGGTCGCCAGTCGCGTTCCGGTGCTCTGGTGCTCTGTTGCTCTAGGGAAGGCGAATCGCTGGTAGAGGCGGTGTGCGGTGAGCATGCGGTCCAGGCTGGACATCGCGACTGTCCGGTAGCCTTCGGCGCGCGCCCGGTTGAGTACCGCGGTGACCAGTGCTTGTGCCACGCCGCGGTTTCTGGCGTCCGGGCTCACCGCGAGCATGCGGAACTCCAGTTCGTGCGGCGCGGCGATCTCGGCGAACGGCGTGCCCGGGCGGCAGATGGTGACCGTGCCCAGTGCCTGGTTTGTTTTGTCTGTCGCGACGAGGAGTTCGGCGTCCCGGTGTCGGGTTGTCGTGTCGGCCAGGCGGGCTGCGTAGGGGTGGCCGGGTAAGGCGAAGCCGTCGGCCTGGTAGGCGGCCACGGTCAGTTCGGCGATCTCGGTCAGTTCGGACGGGTGGGCCGGGCGGATCGACAGGTTCATGTGCGTAACTGGCCAAGCACGGGACAGCAAGGACACCACCGCTCATTCATCGACATCGCCACCGTCACCAACCACCGCGACCGCCCGAGCCGCGTCCGGGCCATCCGCGAGCAGGACACGGAACCCGCTCTCATCCAGAATCGGTACCTTCAACTGAGCAGCCTTCTCGGCCTTGCTACCCGGCGTGTCACCGATCACCACGAACGCGGTCTTCTTGGAAACCGACCCGGCCGCCTTCCCACCCCGAGCGGTGATCGCCTCCTTGGCCTCGTCACGAGAGAAGCCGTCCAGCGATCCGGTCACCACGATCGTCATACCTGCCAACGTGCGCGGCACGCTGTCGTCACGTTCCTCGGCCAGCCGCACCCCGGCCGCGCGCCACTTGCGCACCACGTCACGATGCCAGTCCACCTCGAACCACTCGCGCACCGCGACGGCGATGGTCGGCCCGACACCGTCCACATCGGCCAACATATCCTGATCGGCCGTCTCGATCGCGGACAGCGAACCCAACGCACGAGCCAACGCCTGCGCCGCGGTAGGACCAACGTGCCGAATCGACAACGCCACCAGCGCACGCCACAGTGGACGGTCCTTGGCCAGGTCGAGATTGGCCAACAGCTTGGCGCCGTTCGCGGACAGGTCGCCTGCCTTGGTGCGGAACAGTTCCGTATCCAGCAGCTGTTCCTCCGTCAGATCGAACACATCGCCCTCGTCGGCGATGGCGCCGGACGCCAGCAGCGCGGCGGCCGCCTCATAGCCGAGACCCTCGATGTCGAAAGCGCCCCGCCCGGCCAGATGGAACAGGCGTTCCCGCAGTTGGGCGGGGCAGGATCGGGCATTCGGACAGCGGATGTCGACGTCGCTCTCCTTCTCCCGGTGCAGCGGTGTGTGGCATTCCGGGCAGATGTCCGGCATCACGAACTCGGTCAGCGTGCGGCCGTCCTCCCGTGCCGCCACGACCGGACCGAGCACTTCGGGGATCACGTCGCCCGCCTTGCGGATCACCACCTGGTCGCCGATCAGCACGCCCTTGCGCTTGACCTCGTCCGCGTTGTGCAGCGTGGCCAGCGCGACCGTCGTGTTGGCGACCTGCACCGGTGCCATCACCGCGAACGGCGTCACGCGGCCGGTGCGGCCCACGTTGACGCGGATGTCCAGCAGGGTCGTGACGACCTCTTCCGGCGGATACTTGTAGGCGATCGCCCAGCGGGGTGCGCGTGACGTGGTGCCGAGACGACGCTGCTCGGCGACCTCGTCGATCTTGATCACGATTCCGTCGATCTCGTGCTCCGCGTCGTGCCGGTGCTCGCCCCAGTAGGCAATGTGGTCCTTGACCTGCTCGAACGTGTCGAGGATCTTGGTGTGGGGCGACACCGGCAGCCCCCACGCGCGCAGGGCCTCGTACGCCTGGGACTGGCGTTCCGGGTGGAAGCCCTCGCGCTTGCCGAGGCCGTGGCAGATCATCCGCAGCGGCCGGCTCGCGCTGACCCGGGGATCCTTCTGGCGCAGCGACCCGGCGGCGGCGTTGCGCGGGTTGGCGAACGGCGGCTTGCCCGACTCGACCAGCCGGGCGTTCAGTTCGGCGAACTCGCTGACCACGAAGAACACCTCGCCACGCACCTCGACCAGCGGCGGCACCGGGTACTCCGCCGTGCCGGCCAGCACTTCCGGCACGCTGCGCATGGTGCGCACGTTGAGCGTGACGTCCTCGCCCGTGCGGCCATCGCCCCTGGTCAGTGCCCTGACGAGCCGGCCGTCCTGGTACAGCAGGTTGATGGCAAGGCCGTCGATCTTCAACTCGCAGAGGTAGTGCACCGGACCGCCGAGCGCCTTCTCGACCCGGTCCCACCAGCCGTGCAGCTCGTCGGTGCCGAACACGTTGTCCAGGCTGAGCATTCGCTCCAGATGGTCGTGCGCGGAGAACTCGGTGGAGAACGCGCCACCGACGTTCTGGGTCGGCGAGTCGGGCGTGACCAGCGACGGATGGGCGTCCTCGATGGCCTGGAGTTCGCGCAGCAACGTGTCGAACTCGCC
>DASXXM010000050.1:0-2035 GCA_036503065.1 Pseudonocardiaceae bacterium
CCATCGGCGTCACGTCCTATGATGGCGGGGTCTATTTCGGACTCAACGCGGATCGGGCCGCCATGCCGGATGTGGACATTCTGGCCAGAATGGTCGAGGAGTCGGTCGAGGAGTTGTTGACCACGGTGCCGAGCTGACTCCCCATGGAGGATGGTGCGGTGAGGATCTACATCCCGGCAACGCTGTCGATGCTGCGCACGCTGGTGAAGACCGGCGAGCTGGCCCCGGTCAACGGCACGGCGTTCGCGCTGACCCCCGCGTTGCGTGAGTCCTACGCGACCGGCGAGGCGGAGGAGTTGGAGTACGCCGCCATGGCCGACGCCGGCCGCGCCTCGCTGCGCCTGCTGGCTACCGAGTTGGACACCGATCCGGCGGCGATCCCACGCCGGGTGGTGGTCGCGGCCGACGTGGACGACGTGACGCTGCGCCCCGACCTGGACTTCGCCGTGGTCCGGTTGAGCGGTCCGGTGACGCTGGCCCAGGTCGCCGCCGCGCACGTCGACAACGAGGCCGCCGAACGCGCGGTCCGGGCGGCCGCCGCCGTGATCGAGGCCGCCGATCTCGGCGACCCGGACGCCGACTTCGCCGTCGGCGACGCCGAGGACCACGAGCTGGCCTGGTACGCGACCCAGGAACTGCCGTTCCTGCTCGACTTGATGTGACGTGCTCCCCACCCGGCGGGGTGGCGACTCCGTCGGGTGCACGCTGCTCGGTCTTGCCAGGTCCCTGCTGGCGTTGAAGGTGACTTGGTAGTTGTGGTGGATTCGCATGGGACCATCATCGAACATATGTTCGACTTGGGCAAGATCACGAACGGGTGATCGAGACAGCACGCAGCGACCCGGCCACACCCCACCAGGCGTGCCAGGATGGACGACGGCTGTGACCCGGCCCGCGACCCACACTGGAGGCCACATGGACGCCATCACGCAGGTACCCGCCCCCGTCAACGAGCCGGTCCGCGGCTACGCCCCCGGCAGCGCGCAACGGGAGTCCCTGCAACGGCGGATCGCCGAACTGGCCGGGGAACGCGCCGAACTGACGATGAGCATCGACGGCGTCACGAGAATGGCCGGCGGCGACCGGTTCGACGTGGTCGCGCCACACGACCACGAGCACGTGCTGGGCACCAGCGCGCAGGCGACCGAGTCGGACGTGGCCGATGCGGTTGCCGCCGCCAAACGGGCCGCGCCGGGCTGGCGTGAGCTGCCCTTCGACGAGCGGGCCGCCGTGCTGCTGCGCGCGGCCGACCTGCTGGCCGGCCCGTGGCGGGACACGCTGAACGCCGCGACCATGCTCGGCCAGTCCAAGTCCGTGCAGCAGGCCGAGATCGACGCGGCCTGCGAGCTGATCGACTTCCTGCGGTTCAACGTGCACTTCGGCCGGCAGATCCTGGCCGAGCAGCCCGGTTCCGGCCCCGGCGAGTGGAACCGGTTGGAGTACCGGCCGCTGGACGGCTTCGTCACCGCGATCACGCCGTTCAACTTCACCGCGATCTCCGGCAACCTGCCCACCGCGCCCGCGCTGATGGGCAACACGGTGGTCTGGAAGCCGACGCCGACCCAGCAACTCGCCGCGCACCACACGATGCGGCTGCTGGAAGCGGCCGGCCTGCCACCCGGTGTGATCAACCTGGTCACCGGCGACGGCGCGGCCGTCAGCGAGGTCGCCCTGCCCGACCAGGACTTCGCCGGCCTGCACTTCACCGGGTCCACCAGGACGTTCAAGTACCTGTGGCGGCGGATCGCGGAGAGCCTGGACCACTACCGGTCCTACCCGAGGATCGTCGGCGAGACCGGCGGCAAGGACTTCGTGCTGGCGCATCCGTCGGCCGAGCCGGCGTCGTTGGCCACCGCGCTGGTCCGGGGGGCGTTCGAGTACCAGGGTCAGAAGTGCTCTGCCGCGTCCCGCGCGTACCTGCCCCGGTCGCTGTGGGAGGGCGGGCTGCGTGATCAACTCGTGGCGTTGACCGAGAGTCTGAAATACGGCGACGTGGCCGACTTCGCCAACTTCGGTGGCGCCGTGATCGACCTGC
>DASXXM010000051.1:0-1712 GCA_036503065.1 Pseudonocardiaceae bacterium
CAACCTGGCAAGGGCGGCCGTCGAAGGCATGCTGTGCGGCCTTGCGGACGGCCTCGACGCGCTGACCAACCAGGGCGTCCCGGTCGAACGCGTGCTCCTGATCGGCGGCGGCGCCCGAGCCGAAGCGGTCCGCCGCATCGCACCCACCGTGCTCGGCCACCCCGTACTGGTGCCCGACCCCGGCGAGTACGTCGCCGACGGCGCCGCCCGCCAGGCCGCCTGGGTCCTGACCGGCACCCCACCCCAGTGGCATACCAGCGACACCGAAACCTTCGACGCCCCAGCGGTTCCCGCCATCCGCGCCCGCTACGCCGAAGCCCGTGACCACGTGCTCGAAACTCGGTGAGGCCAGATCGGCCTCACCGAGTCCTCAGGCGATGAACATCAACAGACGGAACCCTGGCTACCGTTGGTCAGCAATGACTCCGTGATGAATCCGACACGGCCGGTCGAGACGTTGTAGACGATGTCCCAGAACGGGTTCCCCGAGATTGTCTGGCCGGTCACGAAGCACCAGGAGTGCAGCGTGTCGCTCCGGTTCGCGGTGCCCGAGACCGGACAGGACGTCGATGCGCAGGCACGCATGTTGAC
This sequence comes from Pseudonocardiaceae bacterium, assembly GCA_036503065.1. GTDB lineage: Bacteria > Actinomycetota > Actinomycetes > Mycobacteriales > Pseudonocardiaceae > DATEPR01. The sequence goes on from DASXXM010000051.1 coordinate 592, forward strand.
GCCATTCTGCGTTACGCCGAGGACCAGCAGATTATGCGGCACCACCGACGGTGTCTTGGCCGCAGCGGTGACGGCGGCAGGTGCCGCCTGCACCGGCGCCGCAACGCTCACGCCGGCGCCGATGCCGACCATGCCGACCAGTCCCATGAGGACAGCTGCCGTGATCGCCAGCCGCTTCCCGATGAACTTGCCCACTATTCCCCCAGAATGTTGACACGCCCCGGTCGATTCGCCGGGACGTCGCAGACGTTGCCACGGCTGCGGCCGTTCGGAAATGCCGTGCACGTTCGGCGAACGAATTCGAACGGCTTCAGTTGGCTGAGCTGCGCCGATCGGGTGAGGCCCGGACATCGCCGGTCATCCGGTGGAGATCAACTGATAACCTGCGGCAGTCATACCGTGGGGGACGGGGGCTCGGTATCCATGCCGGCAAAGCCAGTCAACAAATCATCCGTCGATGTCGCGCGGTTCGCGGCCGAACTGCGCGGACTGCGTGCGTCGGCCGGACTGCCGAGCTTCCGTGCCATGGCGGGCAGGGCACATTTCGCGCCGAGCACGCTCGCCGAGGCAACGCGGGGCGTCCGGATGCCCAGCCGCGCCGTCGTCGAGGCGTTCGCGAAGGCATGCGATGCCGACCCGGCCGAATGGGCGATCCGCTGGAAGGAGTTCTCCACCGGCCAGGTCCCCGGCCCCCAACCGGTGCGGCTGACCTGGTCACCCTTCCTGCCGTTCGCGGCCCTTGTCGTCATCGGCATCGTGCTGAACAGGTGGCTCCGGCACCGCGTGACGTGATGTCGCCCTCGCCCACCGGATAACGATGTGCGCGGGTAGGCGGTCCTTGCCTACAGTTGACCCTGTATGTCCACGTCTGAAGTAGCCACCTCCGCCGCCGACCTGGCCGCGCTCCTGCCCGACCTGATGGTCCGCGACGAGCGGCGGCTGCGTCGGCGGCTGGACGGTACCCGGAAGATCCGCGATGCCAAGGCCCGGCAGCGGGCCATCGACGGGATCGCGGCCGACATCGAGACGGCCCAGGCCGGGTTGCGCCATCGGCAAGAAGTCGTGCCGAAGATCACCTACCCGGCCGAACTGCCGGTCAGCCAGCGCAAGGACGAGATCCT
>DASXXM010000052.1:0-5453 GCA_036503065.1 Pseudonocardiaceae bacterium
CCAACCAGCTTTGTCAAGTCGCCCTACCCGACCTGTTGACAGCCAACGAAGTTGTCCACAACTTGCCGGAGAATCCGACAAATCGCCTATTTGGAGCTTGACAAATGGTAGGTTGAAAAGGGGACGCCCCCCGAGGAGTGGTGGGGGCTGCCTCCGGGGCGGCGCGTCGTTGGGTTGGGCGTGGTTGGGTCAGGCGTGGTTGGGTCAGGCGTGGTTGAGTCAGGCGTCGCTGGGTCATCTTGGCACGCCTTTCTGTGGCGTTCTTACGCATTCCTCGCGTTCGAGTTGTGGTGCGCCGTGGGCCAGGAGCCATACGCCGACGGCCAATGCGATCAGCGCGAACACCTCCCCGATCACCGGGCCGACGCCGGACCGCAGGTCCTCCTGCAGCCACAGCACGCCAACGCCGATGCCCACCAGCGGGTCGGTCACCGTGATCACGGCGAGTGCGGGCGCCATGGCCCGGTCGGACTGATAGGCGTTCTGGTTCAACAGGAAGCCGGCCGGTCCGATCACCAGCACCGCATACAGCGGCCAATTGCGCAGCAGCGCAAGAAAACCGTCGTCGTGCAGCACGCCGAGCGCGAGCTTCGCCACGCCAGCCGTGACGCCGTACAGCACGCCGGCGCCAAGGGCCAGCGCGAACGTCCTGATCTCGCCGCCGAACCTGGAGGCGATGCCGACCAGGATGGCCAGCAACGCGGCCAGGCCGACCGCGAGCGGCAGTGCCTGTCCGAACGACAGCCAGTCCACGCCGCCCGATGGCTTGGCCAGCAACAGGAACGCGGCCAGCCCGGCCGCGCACATGCTGGCGCCCAGCACGACCTTGCCGGCAGGTGGCTGCCTGGCGATCATGCTGCGGATGACCACCGCGAACACCAGGCCGCTGACCAGGAGCGGCTGGACCAGGACCAGCGGGCCGCTGCTCAACGCGAGCAGTTGCAGGGCGCTGCCGCCGAGGTTGGCCAGCAGCGAGAACAGCCAGATCCGTTGACGGGCCAGGTCCGCCAGCAGGCTGGGATGCAACGCGGGCCGTGCCGCGACCCGCCGTGCGGCCGCGTGCTGGAGGGCACCGGTCAGACCGAAGCAGACCGCACCGCCCAGGGCCGCTGGCAGCGCGATCCACAGATTGGTGGCCGTGCCGGTCACAACGGTGCCGTCGCACGGTCCGGACCAATGGGCCGCCCGGCGCTCATGGGATCGGCGCCCCGGCTTCCTTGACGGCCGCCTGCACCGCTTCGGCCAGCGCGTCCACGGTTGCGCTGATGTCCGCGTCACCGGCGAAGCAGATGGTGAGCAGGTCGGCCCACGTCATGACCCCGATGGACAGCTTCACCCCGGGGGCCAGGGCCAGCACCGGATACACGGTGCTGATGCGGGAACCGTTGAGGAACACGGGGGAGCGGGCGCCGGGCAGCACCGACGCGATCGCGTTGAACCACGTCGACCGGTAGACCAGCCGGGCCGCCGCCGCGTGCAGCCACGGCGGCAGCTGACCGAGCAGCCAAACCACGGTGTGGGCCGCGTGCGGCGTGCTCGAGCCGACCTGGCGGTCGGTTGCCGCCTTCGTTCTGGCCACCCGCTCCGCCAGCGACATCGGGCCGGTCGGCAGGTCGATGGCGGCGGCGCCGGTGCGGTTGCCGGCGGTGCGGAACGTCCTGGTCGTGCGGGTGGACCTGGGCATCATGACGCGCAGGTGAGCCGGTCCCGGCCGGGCGCCGTCGGCATGCAGCACGCGGTACAGCGCCTCGCCGAGCAGTGCCGTTGCCACGTCGGTGGTGCGCGCGCCCAACGCGCGGGCCACCTGCCGCACCTCGGCCACGGACAGGTCGACCCGGGCGTGGTGCCGGTTCGGTCGGGTGATCGGGCCGTTCAGGTCGCTCGGCGTGGCCCGGCCGGAGCGGGCCAGGCTCCACACGCCGGTGGCCAGGTCCCGGGCCGCCGCCAGCCGCTGCCGCGCGGTGGGTCGGTCGGTGGGCGCCGCTTCGGCGATGAACTGCTGGCCCCGGCACCGGCCGACCAGTGCGCCGATCACCGCGATGCCATCCGCACTGGCGTGGTGCAGTGTGATCAGCAGGGCCGACCGGCCGCTGTCCATGCCACGGACCAGTTGGGCGCGGCCGGTGCCGGTGGTGCCGTCCAGCGGCACGGAGAAGAAGGCGTCCATGGCGCCGTCCAGATCGGACGGACCGTCGCCGCCGAGGTCGAGCGGTTCGACCAGGTCGATCGCCCGGCCGGGCTGCGCCACCCAGCGCGGGTGTCGCCAGGCCGAGCCGGGGTCGATCCGGCCGTAGAGCCCCGGTGCCGCGTCGACCAGGTGGGCCGCGTCGGCGAGGGTGGCCGGGGAACCGTCCGACTTCGCGTCCAGGATCAGCACCGCGCCGACCTGCTGCGGCACCTGCGGGGTCTGGACGTGCACGAACATCGCGTCTTCCGCCCGCAGGCGGCGTTCGGTCGGCTCGGCCGGGTCCGCGGCCGCCAGCAGTGCCATCAGTCCGTCGGCCACGGTGCCGGCGGCGGCGTGGGCCAGGCTGGCCCGCTCGAGCGCGGCCAGCCGGTCCGGTTCGGTGCGCAGGCGGTGGATGGCCGCGGCGAGTTCGTCGTCGTCGGCGACGACCTCCGCGAGGCCCGCGGCCGCCATCAGGTTGGCGTTGGCGATGCCGTGCGCCGCGATCGGGCGGTACATGAGGACGGCCCGGCCGCACGCCAGCGCCTCCAGCGAGGTCGCGCCGCCCGCGTTGGTGACGACGACACTGCTGGCCACGGTCAGCCCGGCCATGTCGTCGGTCCAGCCGAGGGCACGCAGCCGGCCCGTCGCGACCGCATCGGGATGCGCGATGATCAGCCTGCGCCGCAGTGCGTCGTTGCGCGCGCACGCGACCACGACCACGACGTCGTCGCCGGTGTCCAGCAGCACGCCGGCCGCCGACTCGACGCTGCCGAACCCGAAGGCACCACACGAGACCAGCGCCACGAAACCGTCGGCCGGCAGGCCGTGGCGGGCCCTGGCGGCGGCCCGGTCGCCCGGCGCGAAGACATCGACCACCGGCGGTGCCGAGACCGCGACCCGGGCCCCCGGCACCCACTCGGTCGCCGGCGCCATCGCCACCTCGTGCATCACCAGGTTCAGGTCCAGTTCGGCGTGCACCCAGAACGGGTGCGGGGAGAAGTCGGAGACCCAGGCGCCCGTTGGCGTGCGCAGGTCCCGGTGCTGGCGCAGCCAGGCGAGCCCGCAACTGCCCAGCGGGTACGTACAGAGAATGAGGTCGGGCCGGAACCGGGCGATGTGCGCCGCCATCCGCCTGCCGCACCACGCGCCGACGAACCGCTTCGAGGCTCGCGCGAACCAGCGGTGGCGCTGGATCGCGCGGTAGAAGAACTCGTACAGCCAGGGTGTGCGGCGCACGTTGGTGACGTAGATGCCGCGGAACACCGGACCGACGCCGCGGCCCATCGCGTCCAGGGTGTCCAGCCACTCGACCGTGACACCGGGCCAGCGCGCGCGGACCGCCTGGTCGAGGGCGCGGCCGGTGGCGTTGTGCCCTTCGCCCATGTTCGCGGACACGATCAGCACCCGTTGTGGACCCAACGGTCGTCCTTTCTCCCGACGGAGATGGCTGTACCGTACAGCTTGTCTGGTTTCCGCGGTGCGCGACTCGGCGAGGATCACCGGTGCGCCAGTCGTGGGCCTGGGCACGCCCCGTAGACTCGCGTTGATTCCCCGACCGGCCCTGACCGGTTCGGGCCCTTCCGCATGCAAGTGCTATGTCAGTGTTCGCACGAGGAAAGAGACTACGTTGAAGAGCACCGTCGAGCAGCTCAGCCCGACGCGGGTCCGGATCACCGTCGAGGTGCCGTTCGACGAGCTCAAGCCGAGCTTCGACCGCGCATACCGGAAGCTCGCCAAGCAGGTGAAGATTCCCGGCTTCCGTCCCGGCAAGGCGCCGGCACGTGTGCTGGAGAGTCGGCTGGGTCGTGGCGTCGTGCTGGACGAGGTGGTCAACGAGGCCATCCCGGCCAAGTACATGGAAGCCGTCAACGGTGGCGAGGTCCGCACCCTTGGCCGGCCGGACATCGAGGTCACCAAGATCGAGGACGGCGAGACACTCGCGTTCTCCGCCGAGGTCGACGTCCGCCCCGACTTCACCCTGCCGGCATTCGGTGAGCTCACCGTCAGCGTCGACGACGTCGAGCTCGACGAGGCTGAGGTGGACACCCAGCTGGACGAGCTGCGGGCCCGCTTCGGCACGCTGACCGGCGTACAGCGACCCGTGCAGTCCGGCGACTTCGTCGTCATCGACCTGTCCGCCACCGTCGACGGCGAGCCCGTCGAGGACGCCAGCACCACGGGCCTGTCCTACGAGGTCGGCTCCGACCAGCTCGTCGACGGCATCGACGACGCGCTGCTCGGCGCGGAGTCGGGCGAGACCAAGGCGTTCACCACGAAGCTGCTGGCAGGCGAGCACAGCGGCGCGGACGCCGAGGTCTCGGTGACCGTGCAGTCCATCAAGGAACGCGAGCTGCCCGCCGCTGACGACGACTTCGCGCAGCTGGCCAGCGAGTTCGACACCCTGGACGAGCTGCGGGCCGACCTGCGCGAGCGGCTGGGCCGGGTGAAGAAGATGCAGCAGGCCGTGCAGGCACGGGACAAGGTCCTGGAAGCGCTGCTGAGCCTCACCGAGGTGCCGCTGCCCGAGTCCGTCGTCGACTCCGAGATCGAGGTGCGCAAGCACGACGCCGTGCACGCCTTCGAACACGACGATGCGCGGTTCGCCGAGTGGCTGGCCGACCAGGACAAGACCGCGGAGCAGTTCGACGCCGAGATTCGCGAGTCGGCCGAGAAGGCCGTGAAGACGCAGCTGGTGCTGGACGGCATCGCGGACGCGGAGAACGTCAACGTCAACGACGCCGAGCTGACCGAGCGCATCATCTACCAGGCGCAGCGCTTCGGCGTGAGCCCGGACGAGTACGTGCAGCGGGCCCAGCAGTCCGGCCAGCTCGGTGCGATCTTCGCCGATGTCCGGCGCGGCAAGGCGTTGGCATCGGTCGTGCGTCAGGCCGTCGTCACCGACGCGGCCGGCACCGCGGTCGACATGGACGAGCTGTTCGGCACGCAGGTTTCGGCAGGCACGGACGAGGTGGACGAGGTCCCCGCTGTGGTCGAGGCTACAGCGGATGGTGAGCCCAACTCGGACGAATGACCTGTCGCGAGGCTGGTGGACCGCTGTCTACCACGCTGTGAGCGAACGCGGGCGGTGTCGGGACGAACGCACCGCCCGTGTTCGTTACTGTCGATGACAGGAGATCAAGGCAACCACTCCGACACTCCGGAGTCCCGGAACCGTGTGGCGGAAGTCAGCGAGAAGGCAGGCAGATGTGACGCATCACCTCTCGCCCCGGATGCGGGCCAGCACCGCGGGGCTCAATCTGACCGACTCGGTATTCGAGCGGCT
>DASXXM010000053.1:0-52486 GCA_036503065.1 Pseudonocardiaceae bacterium
GCACATCGCTCGCCTTCGACTGCGTCCCTTCGATGACGCGGATGCGAACGACCTGTTCGCGCTACACAGCAACGCCTACGTGTTGCGCTACTGGGACGCGCCACCGTGGAGCGAACGCGTGCGCGCCGAGCGGTTCATCGCGGCTTGCCGGCAGATGGCAGAGGAGGGCACCGGGGCGCGGCTGGCCGTGGATCGTGTCTGCGACGGGGCCTTCATCGGCTGGTGCAGCCTGAATCGATGGAATCCGGACTACCGCAGCGCGTCGCTGGGCTACTGCTACAACGAGGCGGCGTGGGGCCATGGCTACGCGACGGAGGCGGCGCGCGCTTTGCTGCGGTGGGCATTCGACACGCTTGACCTGAATCGCGTCCAGGCTGAAACCGACACACGCAACGTGGCATCTGCCCGGGTGCTGGAGAAGCTCGGGTTCGTGCGTGAAGGGACGTTGCGGGAAGACTGCGTCGTGAACGGCGACGTCTCCGACTCGTGGGTCTACGGGCTGATCAGGCGGGAGTGGCGGCCCTCGTCCGAGCCGGTTCCAGATGATCTCGATCTACGTCCATATCAAGGAGAGCACAAGGCCATGCCGTACGACTCCACGCCAGACACGCTGCGGCATAGCCTGCGGGTCGCCGAGCTGATGGGCGAGCTGATCAAGGAGTTGCTTGACCGGTCGGTCCGACACGACCTGAGCAAGACTCGCGAGCCGGAGCAGGCCGTCTACGACAAGTTCGTGCCACAGTTGCGCGCCACGACCTACGGCGGCGCGGAGTATCTGACCCTGGTCGCAGCGATGGGCGAGGGGCTACGACACCACTACGCGCACAACCGTCATCACCCAGAACACTTTGCCGACGGGATCAACGGCATGACCCTGGTCGACCTGGTCGAGATGCTGGTGGACTGGCAGGCGTCCACCGAACGGACCTCGCACGGTGACCTCGCGGCCAGCCTGACGATCAACGGCGAACGGTTCAATATCGCACCACAACTGATGGACATCCTGGCGAACACCGCTCGCCACTTCGGGTGGCTGGCCGCGGAGCCAGACCACAACGCGGCGCCCTGACACGGCGTGGCCACCGGGATCGACACTGGCCACAACATCGACGAGGCGTCCCAGCAACAGCCGGAGGGTTAGCGTTGTGCGTCGAGTCGGCGGCCTACCACCGCGCGGGCTGCGGGACGAGTTTCTTGATCGCGGAGCCGGGTGCGGTGGTCGTCCAACGGTTCGACGGCGGCCCGTGTAGTCCCATTTCGGGGTGAAGCCGTACCCATTCAGTGCGACGGCTCGGATGGTGCCATGGCTCCGGGGCGCCACACGTAGACGAACTCCAGCGTCCGCACGGCGTCCCGGGCGTCCAGCAGAGCCTGGTCCGGGGTGTCGCCGACGGTGATCACCAGGGCGGACCGATCGCCGCTCTGGCGTACCTCGGTCTGCGGTGAGCCGGGCTGCCGCAGCAGGTCGACGCGCATCACGGTCGGTCGGTCGCGGACCTGGTCGACGTTGCGCACCTCGACCAGGGTGTTCGTCGGCGGGCCTGCCGGGTCGGCGTACCAGATGACGGCGTTGCGGCGGTGTGGGACCGGGTCGGGCAGTAGTGGTGTCACGTCGGTGCCGATGCCCTGGCGGGCGACGAGGTCGTTCAGGTCCACGCCGGTGGCGAGCTGGACCAGGTCCATGATCGAGTCGCCGCCGATCCGGTTGTGCGTCTCCACGATGCGCGGACCCTGCGCGGTCAGGATGATTTCGGTGTGTGACGGGCAGTCGTGGAAGGACAGCGCGTCCAGGGCGCGCCGTACGTAGGCGATGATCGACTCGCGAGTCGGGGCGTCCAGCGGCGCGGGCACCAGGTGTCCACGTTCGACGAACGTGGTGTCGTCCTTGAACTTCTTGGTGATCGCGACGAGGTGGTGCGTTGTGCCCACGGAGATGCCCTCGACGCTGAACTCCTCGCCCACCAGGAACTCCTCGACCAGCACACCCCGCTCCAGGGCGTCCGCGCCGACCCGCAGCAGGGCCGTGTCGATGTCTGCCGGCGTGTCCACCCTGGTGACCCCTACGCTGGCCTCACCGGCGGCAGGCTTGACGATGCATGGCAGCCCGACACGGTCGATGGCGGCGACCACCGCCGTGCGGCCCCGCGCCAGCTCGTGGCGGCAACCGGGGACCTCGTGTTTCTCCAGGATCTGCCGCATCGTGGCCTTGTCCAGCACCCGGCCGAACAACTCGATGTCGACCACGGTCTGGATGTCGAACCGCTCGCTGACGGCGGCCACGATCGGATAGGTGTGCTCGTTGAACGCGGCCACCGCGTCGAACGGCGCCGCGCGGTGCAGCACACCGGCGATGTCCACCCACGTCGCGATGGGCGCGTCGTCGTCCAGGATCACCACGTGTTCGTACCGGCCGACCGCGTCACCGGGCCGAGCCCGGCCCTTCGGCACGAACAGGACGAGTTCGTGACCGAGCTCGAACAGCCGGTCGTGACACATCCGGTTGGTGCCGACCACCAGGACTCGCACCGCGTGGGTTCCTTACGTAGACGGGACAGTGCTGGCCACCTGATGCTCGGCGGTGGCAAGCGCACGCAGTCCGGCGCTGGTCCGGCGCAGCCGATGGGTGACGACCGCGGCCAGCAACGCCAGCGCCGCCGCGACCAACCAGAACTCCCGGCCGTGACCACTACCGGCCAACCATCGGTACACCGCCACGCCGAGACCGCCACCGACACCCTCGCCGATGGCGTCGCCCATGGAGAACAGACCGTAGCCGATGGCCCGGCTGTGACTGCCCAGCAGGCGCAGCAGCAGCACGTCCATGGTCGGCACGAACATCATCTCGGCGAGAGTGAAGATCACGACACCGAGTACCGCGCCAAGATAGCCGGGCACCAGGAAGATCGTGGCGAAGGCCAGGGCGAACAGCGCGTAGGACGTCACAGCGGCGATCAGCTGCCGCCCACCGGTCAGGCGTTCGGTCAGCCAGGTCACGCCCAACTGCGCCACCACGATGAACAGCGCGTTGATCGTGTAGAGCCAGCCGAGCGCGCCCGTGGCGTGCAACGTGGTCGACACGTGCAGGGCCAGCGCGTTGAACAGTTGGCCGTAACAGAACCAGCCCAGCAGATTGATCAACATGAACGACGCCATGCCCGGCAGCCGCAGCACGGTGAGGTAGCTGCGCAGCGACGACCCGGTCGCCCGCACCCGGCTGTCGGGCCGGCTCCGCGAGTAGTTCAGGAACGTCATCAGGCCGGCGATGCCGTAGACGATCGACACCCCGGTCAGCACGTAGCCCTGGTGGTGCCGGTTGACGAAGAACAGCGCCACCGGGGCCGCGACCGCCGACGCCACGTTCACCGCGATGTTCACCATGGAGAACAGCCGGGCACGGTTGCCGGTTCGGTCGCTGGCGGCGGCGGCGAGCTGCTTGCTGGCCAGCGCGTTGACCGAGACGCCGAGACCGGCGATGGCCAACGCGACTGCGGTGAGCGCCAAGCCGCCGACGAGCCGCAGGCACACGAAACCGGCGGCCGCGATCCAGCAGCCCAGCAACACCGAGGACGCCGCCGAGATCCGGTCCAGCCAGCGTGCCAACGGCACCTTCGCGACCTTGTTGGTGAGCGTGAACACCAGGATCAGGAATCCGGTCTGGGCGGCGGTGAAACCGGCGGCTGTCAGCGACACGGCGAGTGTCGACAACAAGCCGAACAGGCCCAGGTTGGTCATGAAGTAGTGCGACGTGATGTGCCGGGCGGCCTTGCCGGCCGCCGGGTCACTCATCGGGGCACCCGGTCGACCCGCACCATGGCGTGTGCCGCGTCGGCCTTCGCCACCGCGTCGTCGGTGCTGTCGCCCGTGCACAGCACGTACCCCTGGCGCAGGTTGGACGAGGTGAGCCTGCCGAGTTCCTGTCCGGCCGCCAGCGAGCACACCAGCCGGTGCACGCCCGTCGCGGCGCGCGCCGCTGCCACGCCGGTGACGTCGAGCACGGTGCTGTTCTCGTAGCCGAAGAACCGGATCGCGGCTGCCTTCGCCTGCGCCACACGGTCCGGCGCCGGCAGGCCGAGCAGCGCGGTCAGTGTCTCGGCGATCATGTCGACACCGCTGGCCAGTTCGCACATCTCCCAGATCTGGTCGCCGCCGATCCTGGTCTGTGCCTCGATCAGACGCGGACCGGCCGGGGTCAGCCGCAGTTCGGAGTGCACCGGACCGGTCCGTTGGTCGATCAGGGTCAGGAACGAGGTGATCAGCTCGTCCACCGCGGCCCGGTCCCGTTCGCCCAGCCGGGCGGGCTGTTGGTGGCCCAGTTCCACGAAACCGGGCAGTCCGGTGGTGATCTTCTCAGTGACCATGACGATCTCGTGCACGCCGTCGCGGGACACGGACTCGACGCTGTACTCCGGGCCGGTCAGGTACTCCTCTGCCAGCAACGGCCCGGTCTCCACCGTGCTGGTCCAGCCCCAGCGTTCGGCCAGTTCGGCCTCGGTCGCCACGAAGAACACGCCCTCGCTGAGGCCGCCCGCCCTCGGCTTCAGCACGATCGGCAGACCACCGAGTTCGGCCATGAAGGCACGTGCGTCGGCCGGTGTCGCGCACACCCGGTGCCGCACCGGGCTGAGCCCGTGCCGGTCGAGCAGTTCGCGGGTCCTGGTCTTGTCCCTGGTCCGCAGCACCGCGGTCAGGTTGTCGCCGGCCAGCCCCAACTCGATCGCGCAGCGGGAGGCCGGCTCCAACCCGTACTCGGTGAACGACAGGACCGCGTCGAACGGGTCCTCGGCGTGCCAGGCACGAATCGTCGGCAGGATCCGGTCCAGGTCGCGGTAGTCCAGCACGGCGTAGTGGCTGGCGCCGGCGGACTGTGCCTCGGTGACCCGTTCCGGAATCTGAATCATCGAATAACGCAGGCCAAGGCCGTGTACCTTGGGCAGTTCGTGACCACGGCCGCCAACCAGCAGTACGTGCTTACCGTTCATGGCGCCCATCCCCCGCTCGTACCCGCCACTTCTCAGTGGACGGACCGGACTATACCGATTCGTGTGCGAACGACACCGTGCGGTCGGTCACCGTTACTGGCGCAGTCGGGACAGATCGATATTCATCTGGTGTGCCAGCGCGCGACCCCGATTCATCACCACGTCGAACAGTTCGGAGTGCGTTTCCCGCAACTCGTCGGGGTTCAACGCCAAGGCGAGCAGTTCGCCGATGCGCTGCCGGATGTGGGCACGCAGGTTCGCCTCGTCGAGGCACTTGCGCCCAAGGCCGATGGAGTCGCTGCGCAATTCGATCCGGTGGAACCACCACGCCGGCAGGTACAACACGTCGCCGGGGGACAGCACGAAACGGGTGAGCTGGGTGTCGGCCGACTTGCACAGCGCGTCGAGGTCGATATCGCCACGCTGGTCCCGGCGCAGTTCCGCCTTGGGGCCCATGATGTACCAGAGTTTCTCGCCCACGATCTGCGCGTGCATCACGTCGACCGAGTACGAGTCCTGATGCAGTCGGGTGATGCCGCCCCGCTGCCCGATCCATAGCTGGTGGTTGGTTGCGGCCGCGTCGCCGTAGAGATCCCGACGGAAGTCGTAGTGCGCGATGTCCAGCTCCGGCAGATCGTCGGCCAGTTCCGGGCACGTCGTCTTGTAGTACCACTCCTGTAGGTAGATCGGCGGCGCACCGCTGTTCGCGCTGTCGGCCAGCAGTCGCGCGAACTCGCCGAACGTGGTCTTCCTGGCCGCCCGGCTGGTGTAGCTGTCCACGATGACGGGCACGTCCGCGCACCGCCGCGCCAGGTCGTCGAACGACCAGGTGCGCACGGCCGGCCAGTCGGCGGCCCGACCGGTCAGCACCACGGGACGGCCCGGCAGCCGGTACTCCCGTTCGAAGTCGGCCAGCGTCAGGTCCGCGCGCCGCTCGATGTCCGGCGCGTCGGCCAGCATGTCCGCGAGCGGTCCGTCGTGAAAGGACCGTTCGACCGCGGCGAGGCTCTCCAGGTCCCGTCGCTTCAGCAGATTCTCCTCAGCCTGCACGGCTTGTCATCTCCCTTGGTATGGATGTCGATGTGTTCAGCAGTCGCAGCACGGCCTGCGTGATCTCGGCCCGCGGCGCCGGCTGGTCCGGCAGCCAGCGGTGGACCAGGTGATCGCAGTCGTCGATCCAGATGACCTCGGTGGACTTGGCGTTGCGCGCGTTGTCCAGGTAGCCGTCGATCACGGCCGGCGGAATGACCTGGTCCCCGCGTGTGGCGACGATCAGCAGATCACCGTCGAACTCACGGATGCCGGCGTAGGCGGGGGAGTCCGGGTAGTTGTTCGGCGCGGACAGGCTGCCGTCGAAGCGCAGGTCCGCCGCGCCGGCCGGATACGCCGCCGGGCAGAACAGCACGAGGCCGCGCGGCCGCAGTTCGGGCACTGTCGTGGCCGCGAGGTGCGCGCCCATGCTCGTGCCCAGCAGCACCCGTGGTGCTTCCCCGACCAGCCATTCGGCTGCGGCCAGGGTTTCCAGCCGGCGGCCGCGCAGCGTCGACTCGGTGAGCATGCCGGTGCTGTCTCCGTTGCCGGAGAATTCGAAGGTGACCGAGCCGTGGCCGGCCGCGGCGAGGTCGTCCAGCAGGTACCGGATGCGACCGCGGGTGGACGTGGCGCCGAGGCCGTGCAGTGCCAGCACGGCCGCGTCGGTCCGACCGTCCGGTGTGATCCGGGTGCCCGCGAGGCGTTGTTCGTTGGCGGTGAAGAAGAAGTCCTCGGTGTGCACGGTGGTGGCAACTCCCTCGGTACGGTGGTGGTCAGCCGGCTGCGGTGAAGCGCTGCCGGCGCACATCCGGCCACTCGTCGCGCAGGATGCTGTAGTAGATGACGTCCCGGCGCCGGCCGCCGGGCATGTAGTTGAAGCTGCGCAGCACGCCCTCCTCGGTGGCGCCGATGCCGACCAGTCCGGCCCGCGCGCCGGTGTTCAGCACGTCGGTCTTGAACTCGACCCGTTCGCAGCCCAGTTCGTCGAAGGCGTGGTCGAGCATGGCCAGTTTCGCGGCCCGGTTGATGCCGGTGCGCCGGGCCGACGCGCACACCCAGGACCAACCGATCTCGATCCGGCGGTCCGCCTTCGCCAGGTTGCCGTAGGCGCTGCTGCCGACGATCCGGCCGGTCTCCTCGTCGACGATGGCGAACACGATGCGGGTACCGGTGAGGGTGTCCCGGATCGCGCTTTCCACGAACGTCGCCAGATCCTCGTTCGTCTCGATCCGCGTGACGAAGTAGCGCCAGGTCTCCGGCTCGAACACGATGTCACCGAAGGCCGCGGCATCCGTGACCCGGATGCGGCGCAGACTGACCCGGTGGTTGGACAGTTTGGCGTTGGCCAGTTCGTCCCAGCTCATGACACCTCGATCTGTTCCTCGTGCGGGCGGGCGGCTGCATCCCTGACCAGTACCGGGGCACTGGCCAATGTGCCGTCGTTGTAGACGTCGTGTTCCTGGTAGACCAGTGCCAACTCGTCCGCGTAGCGACGGCCGATCTCGTTGCGCTTCAGCTTGAACTGGCCGCCCAGCAGTCCGTTGTCCATGGAAAACCGTTCGCAGGCCACCACCACGGCGTAGACGCGCTGTTCGTAGCGGAGCTCGGCGTTCAGTTTCGTCACCGCGTCGGCCAGCTTCTCGTGGTCGATGTCGGGTCCGGCCGGGGTGACGACCGCGGACAGGAACGGCTGCCCGTCGCCGAAGACCGCGCACTGGTGCACCTCGGGCAGCTCGCACAGCCGTTCCTCGACGGTCGGCACCAGGATGTTCAGCGCGCCGCTGAGCGTGACGATGTCGTCGACCCGGCCGTCGATGTAGAGGAAGCCGTCCTCGTCGACGTGGCCGAGGTCATAAGTCTTGACCTCGCCGGTGGGCAGGTAGACCTGCTCGCTGGCACCACGGGCCGACCAGGTGTAGCGGGTGTTGACCGGGAAGTCCGACGCGACGATCAGGACACCGTCCGCGTCGAACCGGATCCGCTTGTGCGGCAACACCTTGCCGACGCTGCCGACCCGGGCGGCGCCGGGGTGGTTCTTCGACACGATGCAGGTCTCGTTGAGCCCGTAGCCCTGGTACAGCGGCACGCCGGCGTCGTTGAAGAAGTCCAGCATCGCCCGGCCTGCCGGCGCCGAACCTGTCCACAGGTAGCGGATGCGGCCGCCGAGTTCGGCCTGGATGGCCGCGCGCCTGCCCTCGTTGTCCGCCGGCACGCCTGCTGTCTCCAGCCGGTGCCGGAGCTGGTCGAAGAAGCCGGGCACCCCCATGATCACGGTCGGTGCCGTGGCGCGCGCCACGTCGAACACGGCGAACCGGTCGGTCAGCGTGATGTCGTGCCGATGAGCCAGCGCCGAGTAGATCCAGTACCGCTGTTGCAGGTAGCGCACCGGCAGGAACACCAACAGGTTGTCCCCCGGCCCGTGCTCGAACATCTGCTGCACGGCGGACATTGAGCCGTTCACGCTCGCGACGGTGGCCTCGATGCCCTTGGGCGCACCGGTGCTGCCGGATGTCTGCTTGATCGCGAAGATGTCGGCCGGATCATGGTCGTGGCCCGCCGGCAGCGCGGTCGGATCGGTGTCGACGTCCTCGGCCCACGTGGCGACCAGGCCGATGTCGTGGGTGTCGCTGTCCGTCGCGTTCTCGGTGAACAGCAGCGTGAGTCCGAACTCGCGCACCACCTGTGCCGGCTCATACCGGCCCGGTTCGATGCCCGCGACCACCGCGCCCAGCTTGAGCACCGCCAGGTCGAGCAGCACCCACTCGATCCGGTTGCGGGCGATGATGCCGACCCTGTTGCCCCGGCGCACGCCCAGCGCATCGAGGTGGACCGCGACCCTGGCCGCACACCGGTCGAGGTCGGCCAGGGTGAGCGAGCACATGCCTTCGTGCTCCCGGTCGCCCGTGCCCAGCGTGCCCGAGCGGGCCGACCACCAGATGCGATGTTCGGTGTCGTCACACGCCGTGCGGGCGATCATGTTGACGACGTCGATGATCGGTGAATCCAGCTGGGTCATCGGACGTTGTCCTCCTCGGTGGTCACGTGCCGCAGTCGGGGCTGGTGGAAGAACTCGGCGTCGGCCAGGTCGACGGCCGAGCCGGCTGGCACCAGCTCGACCAGCCGCGGCCACTCGGTCGGCGTCCGCAACCCGAGCCGGTCGGCGAGTTTGCCGGCGAATCCCGGCATGATCGGCGCCGCGCAGGTCGCGACCAGCCGCGCTGCGGCCAACTCCAGCGCGATCGCGGTCCGGGTCTCGTCGCGCCAGCGATCGATCCCGGACACCGCGTGCTCCCGTTCGGCGAACTCGCGGACGTCGGTGACGACACCGTTCAGTTCGGCGACGCCCTTGCTCAGCGCGAAGCCGTCCGCGCCGAGGAAACCGGTGATCGCGGCCAACCGGCCGCCCAGTCGGCGCAGCAGCGCGGTGTGTTCCGGCGTCCAGATCCCGGCGTCCGGCGCGTGACCGCCGTACCACCGGTCGATTCGCCCACCGAGTTCGTTCAGCCAGCGTTGCCACGAGCCGATCAGGGTGTGCCGGACCAGGGCGGTGTACTCGTCGGGGTCGAAGTTCGTCCGCAGGCCCTCCGGCCGGATCGCGGCGAGCGCGTACCGCAGCGCGTCGACCTGGTCCGGTCCCAGCACGTCCCGGCCCCAGATCGCGTGCCGACGGCTGGTGGAGAACTTCTGCCCGGTCAGTAGCGCGAACTCGTTGACGTGGTAGTCGATGTCGGGCTGCCAGTCCGGGAACGCCGTGTGGTAGAGCGCCGGATACAACAGCGAGTGGTAGAAGCTGTTGTCGTAGCCGAAGAAGTGCACGATCTTCCAGTCCCGCTCCGGCGTGTCGGCCCGCCACGGCTGGTCCACGCGCTCGCCGAGCCGCTGGATGCCGTGCAGGAACCCGTATGCCATTTCCGGCCACACCCAGATGACCTGCCCGTCGGTGTCCGACTCCACCGGCGCGACACCCCAGTTCGACACGTGGGTCATCGGCAGGTCCAGCCGTTCGCGCGCGAACACCCGGCCGGCCAGCTCACGCAGTCGCGCCGGCACCCTGGCCAGGCTTTGATGCCGGGCCACCGCGTCGCGGAACTCGTGCAGCGGCAGGCTGAACCGGGTGATGTCGGCCCGTTCGGCGGGCTCGCCCGACCGCCGGGACACGGGCTGCCCCAGGTCGACGCAGACGTTCGGCTCGCCGCACTCCTCGCAGATGTTGCCGCTGGTCTGCGCCCCGCAGCCGGGGCAGCCACCCGACACGTCGACCTCGTACAGGTAGTCACCCGTGACCGGGTCGAACAGCGCAGGCGCCGACGTCGCGGTGACCGCGCCGGAGGCGACCAAGCGGGAGAAGAATCCCTGTAGGCCCTTCTCATAGGTGTCGTCGGTGCTGGTGACCGTGTACTGGTCCGGCTCGATGTCCATCAGCCGCAGCGTTTCGGCGATGTCGGCGGCGAACCGGGCCGCCGTGTTGGCCGGGGTCGACCCGTCCCGCCGGGCGCGGTCCACCACGTAACTCTGGTAGTCGTCGCTGCCGGTCAGGTGCCAGGCTCGCACGCCGTTCATCCGCTGGAACCGCACGTACGCGTCGGCACCGAGATAAGGCCCGGACAGGTGACCGAGGTGCAGGTCGCCGTTGGGTGTCGGCGGCGTGGAGAACACGAACACCGGACGATCGTCGAACCGTCGCCGGTTGGCCGCGCCCGCGGCCAGCGTGGCCCGGCCCGGGTCGCGCCAGTACAGGTCGAAGAAGACCAGGTCGTCGTCGCCGGTGTTGCGGATGACGTGTGTCTCGAACGGTTCCATCATCACCACCGTGCCCGGCGCGACCGGCACGGCTCGGCCGTCGACCAGCAGCTCACCGGCGCCCCGCACGATGACGAAGACCTCACACTCGTCGTGCTGGTGCGGGGTGCTGCGGCCGTGCCGCACGACCCGGCCCCAGCCGGCGCCGGGGCCGAAGCCGTGCAGGGTGCTCATGTCGATGCCGAACGCCTCGGTCAACTCGTCGAGATCCAGGCTGTTGATGATCATCCGATGATCCTTCGTCCGGATACGGGTGTGAGCAGATCGACCGCCTGTGCGGCCATGGCCGGCGCGAGGCGGTAGCCGGAACCGTTCGCCGCGCCTGCGAACACCACGCGGCGACTACCGTCGACAGTGGACACGATGGGTTCCCCGGCCCGGCTGTAGGCGTCGCAGAACACCCGGCCGCCGGCCACCCGGTCGACCATGGCCGGCGCGTGTTCGGCCAGGCAGTCGCGTGCCGTGGCCAGGTCCCGCGCGGACAAGCCGCCGCGGATCTCGTCGGGGTCCACGTCCCAGTCCTGATTGGTGTGACTGAACAACCACCGGCCGCTGGGCGCCATGGGCAGCAGGAAGCTGTCGTCGTCCTCGAACACGGTCAGCCGGTCGTCCGAATCGGGCCGCCGGTCGATGTGCAGCGCGACGACCTTCTTCACCCGCGCCGCGAAGGGCGCCAACAGCGCTGCCCACGCCCGAGCGCGCAGCCACGGCCCCGGCGCCAGCACCACCGCTCCGGCATGCAGTGCCCGGCCGGTGCTCAGGCCGAGCGTCACGCCGTCGTCGTCCTGCTCGACCGAGGTCACACCGACGCCCTCGTAACACCGCACGGACTCCGGCAGGCGTCGGGTCAACGCGGTCACCAGCATGCTGACGTCGGCGTAGTGGCTGCCGGCACCGTGCCAGACGCACGTGGTGCCGGCCGGTGTCCGGCCGACACCGACCAGGTGCGCGCGGTCGAGGTAGCTGTCCCGCACGTGCTGGCTGTCGGCATTGGACGAGTGGACCGACATGCGTACCGGGTAGATCGGCAGCGTCGGCTGCTCGGCCAGCAGGGCCTCGTAGTAGGACTGGCTGTACGAGGACATCTCCCGCACTCGCCGGGTCCTGCCGCGTGGAAAGTGCACACCCGCCGAGTGCCGGCTGGCACCGGAGCCGGCGATGGTGCGCTCCAGCACCCGCACCGACACCGCAGGCGACCGGCGGGCCAACTCGCGCGCGACCAGGCAGCCGACGATCCCCGCGCCGACCACCGCGACATCGGTGTCGATGTCGTTCACGGCAGCACGCTCGCCGCGACGGGCTCGGCGTTCGTGGTGGCCGCCCAGTCCAGGAAGGACGGGAGTTGGTCGGTGCCGCGCACGCCACGTAGCCGGTTGACGATTCGCTGGCTGCGCCACGCGATCAGGCTCAGGTTTCGGTCGGCCAGACCACGCTGCTGTTCGGCCGCGTTGTGCACGAAGATGTTGTGGTCAGCCGGCCCGTCCCACTGGACCGCGAAGTCGGCGTCGATCCGGAACTCGTTGCCCTCACGGCAAAGTCGGGTCCTGATGGGGTCGAGGAAGTCCATCGGCGCCGCCCGGAACCCGGTGGCCCAGATGATGACGTCACAGTCGATCCGGTCGACGCGGTCACCGGCGGCCAACTCCACCTCGCAGCCGTCGTCGGATCGCCGCACGCGCACCACCTCGCGGTGCGGCAGCAACGTGACCAGGTCTTCCGCGCCGTCGATGAACCGAAGCCCGTAGACACGTTGGTATATCTGGCGGAGCGTCGATTCGGAGATGCCGTCGCTGCTCAGTACCTGGTTGGCGTTGAACTCGGCGCGCTGCGCCGAGGAGAGGCCGAAATGGTGGTCGGAATAGCTCGGCGTGTAGAAATCGTTGGTGAACGGTGAATCATCGATCGGGAAGTAGTTCCGGCGTCGAGTCACCCAGGAAACGGTTTTCGGCCGCTGCCGTGGCGATCGGGAGATGAGGTCCAGGAACGTCTCCGCGCCGGACTGTCCACCACCCACGACACAGACCCGACGACCGACCAGATCCTGTCCCCGGGTGATGACATCGCTCACGTGGTATTGATGTTCATCGGGCAGGTCGGCGGCCAGTGGCGGAACCCAGGGTCGGTTACCGACACCGACCGAGAGATTATCCGCGGTGACCGTCCTGCGGTCGGTGCGCACCACGAACGTGTCGTCGAAATCCACCGACAGGACGTTCTCGCCGAACACGATGTTCTCGTTCCTGGCGGCGGCCCACTGTAGGTAGTTGCGGAACTCCCGACGTGGTACCGCGTCGAACTGGGCGTTGATGAAGTGATAGATCCGGCCGCGGGCGTGCAGGTAGGACAGGAACGAGAAACCGCTGGTCGGATCGGCCAGGCTGACCAGGTCCTTCAGGATCGACACCTGCAACGTGGTGTCCGGCAGTTGCTGGCCGTCGTGCCAGTCGAAGGTGATCTTCCGGTCCAGGAACAGGTTCGAGATCTCGGTGTGCGGATACAGGAGCGAAGCCAGGCTCAGGTTCGCCGGTCCAGCCCCGATGCCGATGCAACCGTAGTGCGGATAGTCCGTTGTGGCACGCACTCCGGCCTCCTCGATACGTACTGGTTCATAGCGGCGACGCAAATGTTTTAGGAGTGGCGAACTAATTCGTTCGGTTGCCGGCGAACCGGCCGGCAATCGTGGCCGACTGATGTCGGTCACACGATCGGTGAACGCGCGAAGTTCGCCCTGATTTTATGGTCGCCGTCAACGGGTTTTGCGCGACGGCCGGTCCGCGATCATGCGGTCGATTCGCTCGATGTGCCGCGCCGAACCTTCCCCAGGCGCGGCTCTCCCCAGCCAGTTCCCCCTGTCTGTTCAGCAGCCCCCGCTGCTTGCCGTCAGTATTAATAACACGTAACGCGGCTGCTGGCTAGGGCTGTGTGGCCCTCGCCTCGTCGGCCACGGAGGACTACTCAATCTGGGTGAAATCGGGCCGGTGTCCTTGCGATCTTGACGCGCGCTGGAATCAAACGGCGAGACGCGGCGAACACATTCTTCGCCGAGCGGCAGGTGCTGCCGCACGGCGATGTCAAACGATTTTCCGTAACCAAGGACTTGTTTGGTCTGACGACGTCCGGTACCGGCCGTGTTCGTAGCCCGCGAGGAGTGGCCGGGTCACCTCCCGCACGGTCGGACGGTAAGTCCGAGATCCGTCAATCCTGCCCGTACGGTATGACTTCTTGCCATCATGGAGCCATGGACAACGCAGCCGGGGAAATTCCGGCCGTAGACGTCCGCGGATTGACCCGGTGCTTCGACACCGGTTCGGGTCTGCGGAAGCGCGGCCGCACGCTGGTCGCCATCGACGGTATCGACCTGCGCGTCGACCAGGGCGAGGTGCACGGGCTGCTCGGCCCGAACGGGGCGGGCAAGACCACGCTGTGCAAGATCCTTTCGACAGTGCTGCTGCCGACCGCCGGCACGGTCCGCGTGCTCGGCCACGACGTACGTACCGACACGGCCGCCGTGCGGGCGGCGATCGGCATCGTGTTCGGTGGTGAACGCGGTCTCTACGGCCGCCTGACCGCGCGGCAGAACATCGAGTACTGGGGTTCCCTGTACGGGTTACGCCGGGCTGCCGCCCGGGAACGCGCGACGGAGTTGCTGGCCAGGGTCGGGCTCGCGGATCGCGCGGACGAGCGGGTCGAGGGCTTCTCCCGTGGCATGAAACAACGTGTGCACCTGGCTCGCGGGCTGGTCGCCGAGCCCAGGGTGCTGCTGCTGGACGAGCCGACCACCGGAATGGACCCGGTGGCGTCCCGGGATTTCCGCGTGCTGATCGAACAGTTGCGCAACGAGCGACGCACAGTGTTGATCACCACGCACGACATGGTGGAAGCAGAGCAGGTCTGCGACCGTGTCTCGTTCATCAACGGCGGCAGGATATTGGCGACCGAGCCGCCGTCGGTGCTGGGGGACTGGATCACCCGCTTCGAGCGGGTCGACGTGGCCGGCCTGACGGAGCCGCTGTGCGCGACGCTCGCCGGGCAGCCGGGAGTCGGGGATGTGTCGAGGCTCCCCGACGGTCGTGCCCGGTTCGAGACGACGGAGACCGGAGCGGCCGCGCGGCTGGTCACCGAGTTGGTGTCCCATGGCGTCACGAACCTGGCCATCTCGCGGCCGTCCCTTGAGGAGGTCTACGTGCACCTGTTCGGCACCAATGGAATGGCCGTGCGCCGGTGATCGAGAATCTGCGCACGGCGCTGGCCGGCGCGCGTTTCGAACTGCGCGTGCTGCCCCGCTCGCCGGGCGACCTGATGGCCCTGGTCACCGCTCCGGTCACCACGATCGTGTTCCTCGCGATCACCCAGCATGCCGGACGGCACGACCTGGCGACCTACGCCGTACTCGGGCCCGCGCTGATGGCGTTGTGGAGCATGGCGTTGATGGTGTGCGGCGAGATGATCGACGCCGAGCGGGCGGGCGGCACGTTCGAGGCACTGGTCGCGACACCCGCCCGACCGCTCCCACTGCTCGCCGGCCGGATCGTCGTGGTCGTGACGGTTAGCCTGCTGTCCTTCGCCGAGTCGTGGCTCGTGGCGGCGTTGGTGTTCTCGATAGTCGTGCCCGTGCCGCATCCTGGCTTGTTCGTGGCGGCGCTGCTGGCTACCGTGCTGGCGATGGCCGGCTGGGCCAGCATCATGGCCTCGGTGTTCGTGTTGGCGCGGTCGGCACGGATCTTCCAGAATTCGCTGAGCTTTCCGTTCTACGTGCTGGGCGGCGTCATGCTGCCGGTGAGCCAACTCCCGGACTGGCTGCGCCCGGTTACCCGCCTGGTGTTCCTGTCCTGGAGTTCGGATCTGCTGCGCGACTCGCTGAACAGCGTCGGCGTGCGGTATGCGGTGCCGCGTATCGGTTTGGTGCTCGGGTTCGCGGTCGTCGGCCTGCTGATCGGTCGGGTCCTGCTGAACGCGGTGCTGAACCGGTCCCGGACCGCCGGCACGCTGGCCTACGCCTGAGGAGTGTGGACAGTGCAGTGGTTTCGGGTGTCCCGGGCCAGCATGGCCAACGCCGTCCAGGACTTCGCGGCGACGTACACCGTCCGAACGTGGGCATTCGGTTGGCTGGGCCGGATCGTCGCCCAGGTCGTGTTCTACACGCTGGTCGGGCGCCTCATCGGCGCCGCGGACCAGGAGCGGTACCTGCTGGTCGGCGCGTCGGTGATGGCTATCGTCACCGAGGTGATGTTGACTTGCGCGTCCAGCACCTGGGAGCGGCGCGCCGGCACGCTGCCACTGCTCGTCGCCGCGCCGACCAGCCTGCTACCGGTGTTCGCCGGACGCAGCGTGCAGTGGCTGGTCAGCTCCGTGGCCACGTCGTCGGTGTCGTTGTTCGCGATCGGCCCACTGTTCGGCGTCACGTGGACCGTGTCGCGCGCGGTGGCGGCGGCCGTCGTGCTGGTGGTGTGCGCGGTCGGCACGTATTGCATGGCGCTGGCGCTGGCCGCGCTGGTGCTCAGCGTGATGGAGTTGCGCAACCTGGTCGGCAACCTGGCTACCGCGCTGACCACGGCGGTGTGCGGTGCCGTCGTCCCGGTCGGCTTCTGGCCCCGCTGGGTCCAGGCGGTCGCCGTCGCCCTGCCGGTCACCCACGGCCTTCGTGCCGTGCGGGCGCTGGTAGCCGGTCCCGCCTATCTCGCCGCACTCAGGGACTCGGCCCTCGCGCTGGCCGTGGCGGCGGTGTGGCTGGCGGTCGCCGACGGCCTGTTCCGGTGGTTGAGCGAACGGGGCCGACGCGACGGCAGCATCGAATTCGCGGACAACTGATCCGATTCACAGCCAGTCCGCATCCAGGTCGCATCCGGCGGAGAATGCCAGCCGGCCGAACGGGGTGTCCATCAGGACGCAGTTGCGACGCACCTGCGTCCGAAACGCGCCGGTCAGCCTGGTGTCGTCGACCTGAATGCCGAAGAACGGTGCGCCGGTCGCCCATGCCCTCGACACCCAGCCCATCCGGTGCAGTAGCCGGACCGGTCCACGTAGTGACACCGGGCTGCCGGACAGGCCGAGTTGCCAGTTCACCAGGGGGATCAACCGACTCGGTGCCGCGACCGAGCGCACCCAGTACGGCGGGCGCGGCAGAGTGAACGGCGCCGACAGCGCGCTGCTGCCCCCGCTGCGGCGCAGCAGGGCGAGCAACCTGCGTAGTTCGCCGGCCAGCCCGAACCGGTGAGCCAGCTCCGGGACCCCAGCCCGGTCCTGATCGGACATTCGCATCTCGAGCAGCGTCCAGTCGACGATGTCGCGGCAGCGGAACCGCCGGGTCGTTGCCTCCTCCAGCACGCACAGCGCGGTGCCCGCCGGACCGGTGGGGCGCCACCCGCCCGCGGGTCGCGGTGCGTAGCGCCACTGGTCACCTTCGAACAGGCAGGTTCGCAGTTCGACCTCGACCAGCAGGCCGTCGACCTCACGGTGCAGGAAGGCGTTGAACTGCTGCCGGTTGGCCGGGTCCGCCCACGTCCGCAGGTCCCGCAGCGCCCAGCCCGCGTCCAGCAGCCAGCTGATGATCTCCAGGCAGCACAGTACATCGGGCACCAGGAGGTCCAGGTCGGCCTGGCCGCGGACCAGGCCGACCGGGTACCGGCCGCCCAGATGCGCGCCCTTGATCTCCAGGACACCAGGGAACTGCGCCGCCAGTTCCGCGAACAACTCGGCGTAGTGGCCACAGCGCCGCACGGCCTCGGTGACCCGATCACCGAATCCGGCGGGCAGATCGATCCCGGCGAGCGCCCACCGCGACGCCAGCAGCGGTACGAGGCCCGGCTCGCGGCCTGCGACCCGCAGCAACGGCACGCGATCGGACAGCCCTGCGGCACCGGCATAACCGGTCAGCAGCTGGTCCACAATGGATATCACGCCCGGCGCACTCGTGGTCACGTCGTCCCGGCCCAGTCCGGCCAGCGCGGCCCCCGGTCCGGGACGGTGATCCCGCTGTCGTCGCACCGGAACCGCCAACGGGCGCCGACCACCCGCCAACCGGTGGCGCGCAACCGGTCGAGCACCCGCCAGCCGTCCGGCTGGTCAGGACTGACCGCGACATTGCCGCGTACGGTCCGTGGCCCCGCGGCGCCGACCATCTGGCCGAGCAGGGTCGACTGGCCGCCCCGGCCCGGCCCGCAGATGTCCAGCAGCTCGATCAAGTCCGCGCCGTGACACCACGGGTCCGATTCGGGTATCCATACCGCGAACTGGGCGTCGGGCCCGGACCCGACCTGACAGCGCCCCACCTCCGGGCGACTCAGGAACTCCCGGGTCCTGCGGAGCACGTCCTCGTGGGACAGCGCGAACTGGCGGGTACCGCAGTAGTCCAGCGCGTCGAGCAGGCTCTCGGTGAGGGCGGCCAGCAGTTCCGACTCGTTGACGGGAACGCCGGCCGGCGCCGCTGAACCGTCGATGACCCGGTCGACCAGGATGATCTCCGGCGCCGCAAGGTCACCGGTCCGCTCGCGGCCAGCCACCGGAGTGGTTACCAGTAGGTCCATCGGTCCGCTCGCGTAGTCGTCCGCCACCTGTGCGGCGAACGCCCACAGTTCCCGCCAGCTCAGCTGGTCGGCGACCGTGACCGTGAGATCCCACCGGCCGGTCGCGAGATCCTCCGCCTCGCAGACCGGCGACGACGTGACGGCGTTCAATGTCGGCTCCCCCCGAGGGGTGGGCCGAGAACCTCCCGGCCCACCCCGACGCATGGTGCTTACTTCTTGTTCTTCTTCTTGGCGGTGCGAATGCTCACCGCGAAACTGGCCTTGGCCATGTGACTCACCTCCCCCTCTCGGTCGCGGTCCGTCCCGGTGTGAGGCCGGGCGGCAGCAGGCGGCGGAGTGAGGTGAACACCGCCGCGGTCAGGATCTGTCCCAATCCGGCGACCAGCAGGGCGATCCGCGGCGACGTGCCCATCGCGAGCCATCCGCCGAGCAGAGCGCCGACCGGCATCGAGGACCGGTTGAGCAGTCGCATCGTCGCGTAGACGCGGCCGCGTAGGTCAGCGGGCACCAGCCGCTGCCGCAGCGCCGCGTTGGTCGCCACGTACAGCGTGGCGCCGAACGTGGCCACCAGCTGCGACCCGACGAGTATCGCCACGGCCGCTACCGTGTGCGGCCTGGCCAGCACGAGCAGCACGTCCGCGACGCTGGCGACGAGCAGGCCGCCGCAGAACGTCCACGGCACGCCGACCCGGTCGGTGATCCGCTCCGCGACCATGCCGGCGAAGACCCCGCCGAGACAGCCGACGGCGATGGCCACGCCGTACACGACGGCGGACAGGCCAAGCAGCCGCAGCACATAGAGCGCGGTGACGGTCAGCGATACCGCGGCGCACAGGTTGAACGCACCGCTGCCGAGCCCGAGCAGGCGCAGCACCGGCCGGCCCAGCACGGCCGTGAACCCTGCCGCGACCGAGGACAGATAGCCCCGGACGCCGCCGTCCCCGCTCGCCGCCGGCCGCGGATCGGTCACCCTGGTGGCCCGCACGGTGACCGCGGACACCAGAAAACTGACCGCGTCCGCGACCAGTGCGATCGGCGCGCCGAACAGTTGCACCAGCACGCCGGCACCGGCGGGTCCGACGGTCTGCGCGGCCGAGCGGGCCGCCTCCAGCCGTCCGTTGGCGCGCATCAGGCCGGCCTCCGGCACGAGCAATGGCAGGAACGCGAAGCACGATGTGTCGAACAGCACCGACAGCAGACCGATCACGAACGCCAGCACGGCCAGCACCGGCAGTGTCAGCGCATGCAATCCGAACAGCGCGGGAACAGCGAGCAGCAGGACTGCCCTGGCCAGATCGGTGGCGATCATCACCGGCCGCTTGGCGGACCGGTCGACGATCGGCCCGGCGAACAGCGGGCTCAGTGCGTGTGGCAGCAGGCCGGCCGCGGTGAGTAGACCCATCTGGGCGGCACCCGCGTTCAGCGTGAGCACGCCGACCAGCGGCAGCGCGAACGCGGTCACCTCGCTGCCGGCGAACGACACGGTCTGTCCACCCAGGAACACCAGCAGCGACCGGGATCGGGCGCCGGGCGCCGGGGCCAGCGGTTCGACGACGCTGCTCACGTCCGGCCCCATCCACCGTCCAGCAACGCCGAGGTGGCGGTGCCGGCGAGGTCCGACGCGACCCGCAGCCGCTGCCGCGCGGTACGGAGCAGGTCCGCCTGCTCGGCCGAGCGGTCCAGTTCCGCTTGGAGGTAGGTGTCGACGATCTCCGGTGCGGTCGCGGTCAGCCGGTGCAGCCGCCACTTCGCCTTGCCGTTGGTCGCGCCCCGCACCGCGCACAGCGCATCCGCCGCGGCACCGAGGGCGAGGCGGGAGTTCAGCAGCCCGGCACCAGCGTCCGCCGCCTTGACCGCACCGACCGCGTCCTCCGCGCTCTCGTTGTAGTCCTGGAGGAATCGTTGGGCCAACACCGCACCGACGTGCCCCCAGCCGAACAGCTCGCGCAGTTGGGCGAACCGGTCGGCCGCGACCAGCGGCTCGCCGACGCGGATGCGGTGCGCCAGTTCCAGCCCTGCCTTGTCCAGCCGCATGGTGGCCTGCCACTCCAGCGGGTCGCACGCGCCGATCCGCGCCGCGATGTCGGCCACCATGTCGACGGTCCAGATCTCGGTGTCCGTGCGGATGTCGCCTGCGAAGTCGATGTCGACGGCGAACGCGCCGAGGTCGGCCGAGAGGGCGGCGTCGCCGACCGGCTCGATCACGGTGTCGGACAGGACGAACACATCCAGGTCCGACGTCTCGTTGCCGAACCCCTCGACCAGTGATCCACTGATGAACGCGATGTCCACGTTGCGGTAGCGCGCGCAGACCTGCTTGCCGACGGCGTGCAGGTACATGGTGTCGGTGAGGTCGGTCACGGGCGTACCTCCTGCGTGGTCATGGCCGGTCGAGAGGTCGGTCGCAGCACGGTGAGTACGACGTTCGGTGCGTTGTAGACGGTGTGTGCCAGGATCGCCGCCGGCAGCGAGCCGGTCACGTAGACGATGCCGCCGAGCGTGAGGCCGAGGAACGCCTGCCACAGCAGATCGTGCCTGTCCCAGTTGGACAGACCGTTCGGGTGGGCGACGTGTTCGCCGACGAACAGCGCCGCGGTCACCGGGATCGCGCCGACGCCGATGAGCGGCACCAGCACCGCCATGCCGAGTCCCCGGTACAGGTACTCCTGCGCGACACCCGACCCGAGATGGAACAGCAGATCGGCCGACCGGTCCACTCGGCTCTCGTAGGGCATCGACTCGATCAGATCGGCTCGGCAGGACGACCGCAGTTCGTAACGCTCCGACCACAGCCCGATCGCGGCCACCGCGACACCGCAGACCACGCCGGGCAGGGACCAGCCCAGCGCCGGCAGACCGAGGAACAGCAACGGGACGAAGAACACGACCACCCGTGTGGTGATGCGGATCAACGGCCGTCCTGGCAAACCCATCGCCCACGGCAGCCGGGACCGACCCATCGCCAACACCGCGACATAGGTCAGCGCGGCCAGTGCCGCCGCGTGGCGGCCGACCCCGAACTCGGCGGCGAGGCAACCCGCACACACCACCCCGGTGACCGCCTTGCGGACGCGGACGGACGCAGTCGCTGACCCGGTCATCAGACGAGCAACTGTGCCTTGCGGAGTTCGCTGACGAACGTCTCCACATCGGACCGCGCGGTCGCCATGTCGATGTCGTACTCCTGGGTGAGGTCGGCGGCGATCTGCTCGACATGTCGTCGGCCGTCACAGAGCCGCCAGATGACGGCGCCGATCTCGTCCAGTTCGAACGCATCCATCCCGCGCACCAACAACAGCTTGCCGTCACTGGAGTTCACGCGGACGTCGAAGGCTCGGTCGGGAATGTCG
Source organism: Pseudonocardiaceae bacterium (assembly GCA_036503065.1). Lineage (GTDB taxonomy): Bacteria > Actinomycetota > Actinomycetes > Mycobacteriales > Pseudonocardiaceae > DATEPR01. The sequence continues at coordinate 21,685 of DASXXM010000053.1, forward strand.
GCCACAGCACCTCCCCATTGTCCGGCGCGACGGCCGGGAGCGACGCGACGCTCCCGGCCGCGCGGTTGTGCCCTGAAATCAGACCGCCAGGCTGGCACGACGGATGCTGACCTTCCGAAGCTTCGGGGCCTTGTAAGGCTTGCGCATGGTTCGCCACCTCCTCCCTCTCGTCGGCGCCGGACCCGTTGCCCGGCCAAGTATCTGGTCGTCAGCCGAGTACGGCGGCCGCCTCGACGAGCAGCGGAGCCACCGCATCGACCAACCGATCCTGAAAGGAGGTGGGCAGCTGGTCCGGACGCCATGCGCGCACCCAGAACGGATGACAGTCGTCCTCGGTCCAGTAGATGTTGTCCCGCAGATCCTGTTGCGATCGGCAGACCACCGATCGCACCGGGTACCAGCCCTGGTAGTCGGCGCCGTAGCGGGCCATCACGTCCGGCGGCGTCAGCCGGATCTTGTCGTGATCGTCCCGGCCGGCGTGCGGCAGGTCGAGTCCGACGGACCGGATGGTGCCGCAACCCACGTTGACCGGCAACGGAAAGCTGCGTACCTCCGGCACGCCGTCGCGCACCCGAAGGAAGGCACGGTCGTTGGAGAGGAACACGCTGCCGGTAGCCATGTGCCGGAACAGTTCGGTCGTCTTGCCGGCGCCGGAACTGCCGATCACCAGTGTGGCGAGGTCGGAGTCCAGCCAGGCCGCGCAGTGCGTCTGCACCGCGGGCACCCGCCGGATCTGGCACAACAACCAGTCCTCGATCACGTCGGACAGCAGGAGGGTGGGCAGTACGTCGGCGCAGGCCACGGTGACGTGCGGGCCGTGCACCGACACGAGCGCAGCGCCGTCCGCCGACTCCGCGACGTAGATATCGGTGCCGGTGCCCTCCGTGACCACGCCGATGTCCCGGTGCTGTTCGCCGGCCACGAACGGGGTGCCGTCCAGGAAGAACTTGCGCGCCGACGAGCCGCCGCGGTGCCGCGGCCGGGTGGGCACGTCGGAGACCCGTGCGGTGGTCCACTGCCTGGTCAGCTCCAGGGTGGGGCCGGCAGGCGCGCCCTGTGCCACGCTACCGGCGAAGGTGTCGTACACCTCGGCGATCTCGTGCTCGGCGAAGCCGGTGAGCCGCAGGTGATGTCCCCACACGTCGAGATCGGTCATCGGACCTTTCCTTTCAGCGCGGCCAGAACCCGGCGCAGCGTGTCGCGATGCCGCTCGATCTGCGCGGGCCGGATGAACTCGTTCGGCTGGTGGTTGCGGTTGTCCGGGTCGGCGCCGGGCACCACGACCAGGTGTTCGACCGGTGGACCGTCCGCCCGGCCGAGTCGGTTGGCGGTCGGCGTGACACCGCCGCACACCAGTCCGGGCAGGCGCAGCGGCGCGCGGCCGACGACCGGGTACATGAGCTGCCGGGTGCTGTGCGGCCACCGGTCGAGGAACCTGTGTAGCGCGGGCAGGTCATCGGGCTGCATCCGCACGTCGATGCGAACCTCGGCCTGTTGCAGGGAAAGCGATCGCTCGGTGACCGGCGCGGACAGCCCCGTCACGGTCAGCCGGAGGTCGCTGGCACGCGCATCCGCGAGGAACAGTGCCAGCGTCGCGCCGACATCGCCGCCGCCACGCGCCGGATGGGCAGGCTCCCGGCCGGTGTCCAACCGCACCACACCGTCGAACTGGCCGCTGTACCCGCTGAACACGTCGAACCCGGGCGCCACGGCACCGTCGCACACCACCATCGTCCTCGGCGCGTGGTCGGCCAGGAATGCCGCCGCGGCACCGGATCCGTCGTGCTCCTCGCTGGTGTCCACCAGCACGAAATGCTCGTCGGGCGGTGCCACGCCCAGCGCGTTGAGCAGCTGGAACTTCGAGTCGGACGTGCCCAGGCCGTACCAGTATCCGTCGCGCTCGGTCAGCGTGAACGGATCGGTCCGCCATTCCTCGCGCGGCCGGGCGGGCTTGGTGTCCACGTGGCCGTAGAGCCACACGTCGGCGGCCGGATCGCCGCGACCGAACAGCTCCGGCCCGATCCGGTGGCAGTCGTAGCCGGCCAGTTCGGCGGCGCAGGCGTCGAGTTGGCCGGCCGACATTGGGCTGACGGTGTCGATCGCCACCAGTCGCGCCAGTTCGGTGAAGGTACCGGCGGGCTTCATGACATCGCCCCGAGTGCGGGCAGCAGGCCGATCTCGGGTACGGCGACGATCACGGGCCGCGCGGCCACTCCTTCGCGATAGGCATTGTTGCGCGACTGGAAACAAAGCCACCAGCCGCCGGACCCGGCATCGAGGTCGACACCGGCGAAGGCCAGTTCCGGCATGCCGTACAGCGGTTCGGCGTCGTGTTCACCGACCAGCAGGTCGACATAGTGGTCCGGGTCGGCGCGCAGCGCCGTCTCCAGCACGTCCGCCGGCCGGCCGAGATACCGGATGCGCCGCCGGGCCGGGTCGGCGACCACCCTCGGCGCCACCGCGGCGGTGGCGAGTTCGATGTCCGCGTCCGTGTAGACGACCGCGCTGCCATGGGTGCCGCCGGCCGACACGTCCTTGCGATAGCCCAGTTTCACCGCGACCGGCCGCAGGCCGAGATCCCGCTTGAGCTGCTGGCTCACGCCGTCGCTGCACGTGCAGCTGACATAGCTGGGCAGGCCGGTGCGCCGCGCCCACCGGTAGCGTGCACGTTCCAACGCGCCGCCAACCCCGTGGCCGCGGTTGTCCCGATGGACCAACAGGTTCGCCATCCACACCACGCCGCTCCGGATGGTCGCCGACGCGTAGCCGATGACCTCGTCGCCGGCCACCGCGACAACCCGCAGCCGGCATGGGTCGCCGATGTCGTCCAAGTAGTGGTAACGGTGGTAGGCGGTGGCGAACAACTCCCGGACCCGCGCCAGGAGCGTGGACGGCAGCGGCACGTCGGGCGGGAACACGGTCAACTCCATTCCCGGACCACCTCCGCCAGCCGATCCGTACCGGCGAACGGAACCGCGGTGATACCCAGTTCGCGAGCCGCGACCAGGTTGCGTTCCCGGTCGTCCACGAACAGCACCTCGTCCGGCCGTGCGTCAACGGCGTCCAGCAGGCTGAGATAGGCGGCCCGAGCCGGTTTGCGGTGCCCGATCTCCGCACTGATCACCCAGGTGTCGATCCACCGCTCGAGACCGAATCGCCTGCGCAGCAGGACAGACCACTCGGCGACGTCGTTGCTCAGGCATGAGAGTCGGACCTGGCCGGCCGAATCGGCCAGCAGTTCGGCCATCCCCGGCGTCAACTCGTGGCGGGCGCAGTACTCCTCGTCGTCGCCGGCCACGCCGAGCCGCTGCCACAGTGCGGCGGCGGGGAATTCGCCGAGGCTGCACCGGGTGTACTCGGCCTCGATCCGGTCGACCGGAAACCGGCAACCACGCTCGCGCAGGTACGGCACGAGCAGGTCGGCGACGTCGTCGGCGTCCCGGTACAGCACGCCCATCGCGTCGAGCGCGAGCACCTTGTCCGTCATGCGTACCGGTCCTGTTCGAAGAACATGCCGTACTTCATACCGAGGCCGTCGAGCTGCTGGCGGATCTGGGGCGAGTAGAACAGCACACTGAGCTCGTCGCCGAAGAAGTAGCCGAGCTCGGTGGGTCGGATGGCGGAGTCGGTGACCTCGAACAGCCCCAGCCGTTGCGCCAGTCCGATCTCGTCGCCGAACACCGCGAGCGGGTCGACGCCGAACTTCTGCGCGAACTCGTCCCGTGGAATACCGGTGTGGGTGTGCACTCCGAGCACGAAACTCTTGCGCATCAGGTCATCGCGGCCGAGTGTCCGACCGAGCCACGTCGGATGCTCACCGGCACGGACCCGACGGCCCCACTCGCCGAGGGACTTGGTGTTCCAGTAGAAGGTGGAATTGAGAAAGCCGTAGGAACCGCAGCCCGCGCTGAGCAACTGCGTCCTGCTGACGCCCCGCTTACGCTCCGTCTGCTGCTGGATCTTCTGTTCCTTGATGGCGTACTTGTGGCTCTGCACACGCAGGTAGCCGTGGTCGGCCATGACGAGACCGTGTGCCAGCTGCATTCGCAGGCCGTCCTCATAGGACGGATACAGCTCCTGCTCCAGCTTGGAAATCCGCTTCATCGGGTGTCGCCGCAGCCGGTAGACGCTGACCGACTCCAGTTGCCACCTGGAGATCTCGCGCATGGTGGCTACCCAGGAGGCCACCGACTGGCCCGGTAGCGCGTAGATGAGGTCCACGTTGACGTTGGTGAATCCAGCGTCCCGGATGTTGTCCAGGCTGCGCCTGGTCATGTCCGCACCGTGCCGGCGCGCCATGATCTTCAACACCCGGTCATCCAGGCTCTCCACGCCGAGGTTGACCCGGTTCACGCCGTTGTCCCGGAGCGTGAGCAGCTTGTCCAGGTTGGCGTGCACGGTCTCCGGCGCGCACTCGAACGTCACCTCCATGTCGTCCTCGTTGCCGAGGGTGTGCAGGAAGGCCATGATCTTCTTGATCTGGTGCGGCTCGAGGATCGACGGCGTGCCACCGCCGAAATGCACGGTGGCGATCCGCGCGTCCGACCCGTACCGTTCCAGCTTCGCGCTGATCTCCCGGATGAGCAGATCGATGTACTCGTCCTTGGACACCGCGGAGTTGCCGTTGTCGACCACCTTCGCGAAGTAGCAGTACGAGCAGATCCCGCTGCAGTACGGGATGTGCAGGTAGACGTTGAGCGAGTCCGACCTCGGCTCCAGTTCGGACGGATCGAACATCTGATCGTGCCGGATCGAGTCCAGCGTACGCACCGGCGGGTAGCTGTAGATGAAGCAGTAGTCGCCGTGCTTGTCGAAGCCGTGACTGGCCAGCCCGGCCCAGTCGACCACTTGGTAGCCAGCATCGATGCGCTCGGCGGTCTCCGCGTCGAGCACCATGTTGTCGTTGTCGTCCTTGACCTGTCGGCGCAACTCGGACGCAGGAACGAACACGGTTCCCCCTCAGCGTGGTGGCAGATGGTTCGTCAGTCGGTGCAGCGGGCCGAACTGTCGGCCGGAGTGAGCGACAGCGAGTAGTTGCGCTGCCGCTTCAGCGCAGTGTCCTTCCAGTCCGAACTGACGTGGTAACCGCCGATCAACGCCTTGTAGACGTCGGTCGGCGCCGGCACCCAGAACGGCGAGAACTCCGCCTTGAGATAGGACAGCGCCGCATCGCGGTCGGTGTGCCGGCTGATCACGTCAAGCAGGAAGAACGGGTCGGTGCCGGCAAAGCCGACCCCGTTGTCCGCGCACACCTGGGAGATCGTCTTGACCCGCCGGACGACGGCGTCGGCGTCGGGCGCGGAACCGTCCGCGCCGCGATAGGTCCACCACCCGGCGTCGAACCCTGTCAATTCGATACCGAAGGCCCCCGGATCCCGGGCGATCGGCGTGTCCGGCGGCAGGTAGAACGGGTTGATGCGCACGGAGTGGATCACGTCCGCGTTGCGTTCGACGAAGGCGATCGTCTCGTCGACATCGGATTCCTGTTCTCCGGGAAAGCCGATGAGGAGGTTGACGTGATTCCAGATGTCCTCGGCGGCCGCCGCGCGCAGTGTGCGTTCTATCGTCGGCACGTGGTAGTCCTTGCGCATCAGGTCGAGCAGTCGCTGTGAGCCCGACTCGACGCCGTATCGGGCCAGCCGGCCGCCGACCGCGCGCATCCGCCCGAAGTCCTGCTGTTCCAGCAGGTCCGCGCGGACGTAGGTGAACCAGTCCGCGGACGTCCGACCGGCCTGTTCCATGGCGTCCAGGAACCGCAACAGGTAGGTCCGTGACGGGTTGAGCTCGTTGGTCATGAAGTTCAGTTGGCGCACGTCCTGCTCGGCCAGCGCGATGAACGAGTCGACCGCGGTCTGTGGCGGGGTGAGCAGTGCGCGACTGCCGCTGGCCACCCGGCAGAACGCGCAGCGGAAGTTGCACTGCTTGTCCCAGACGTACAGGTGCGCCCTGCGTACCCGCACGTCGTTGCGATAGGTCAGCGCGCCGAAGGTCTCGTAGCGGTCCCAGCGAACCCACGAGTAGTCCGGTTGCGGCGGCAGGCTCTTGGCCTGGACCACCGGGCCGGCCACGATGCCGGCGTCCGTCCCGGTGAGACCGTTGGGCAGTTCCTCGGGGCGGACGCGTCGGGCGAACGCACAGATCGCGTCCCATCCGTCGCCGACGACGACGGACACGTGGCCGAACGGTGCCAGCGCCTCGATCATCTGGTGGGCGGACGACGCCGTGAAGAACTGGCCCCCGAACACCACCCGGCAGCCGCGCCGCAGTGCGATCCGCGCCAGCAGCAACGCGGACGCGACCTGCTCGAACCCCATTACGGACAGCGCGATGTCCTCGCCGTCCGGCGCGCCGATCTCCGCCCACAACTCGTCGGCGTAGGCGAGAACCGCGTCGGACGGGAACTCGGCAAGAACATCCACATTGGACAGAGTCGACTCGTACAGCAGATTGTCGTTGCCGGTCAGATGCTGGTACGCGAAGGAGATCTCCAGGTCGTGCACGTGTATGTCGACAAAGCCCGCCGCGCGTAATTGAGCGGCCAACAATGCGATGCCCACCGGCGGATAGGGAACGATTCGTCGCGCGGACGGAGCGTACGCCAGATGCATCGAGCCCCCTCATCGGTGCCGCTCCCCACAATCATCGTCACCTGCGGCAACGGTGACTGACTGCCGAACGTACGTGAGGGCGAACCGGACAGCAAGGACGTTCCCACGATCCGGGATCGAATTATGGGTCAATAGTCCAAACGGGTGCTAACCGAGTCAAGGGGTGGCGGTGTGTACCGCCGGACACCTTTGTGTACAACGCTATTGCCTGTGCACAACGGTGTTGCTGCTCCGTTTGGTCGGACGGAGCGACGCTGGATTACCGGCCCGTTCTCTCGTGTAGCCTGGAGCGGCGGCGCAGCTTGAGATTGGGTCGGGGGATACGAGTTCGACAGCGGTTTGTGTCAATACCTGGTGTGTTCTAATTGATTTCGTAGGCATCGGCGCGGCCGATTAGGCTGTGAAACCGGTTCAACCACACAACAGGGGGAGTGCGGACAATGACGACGATGCGGATCGTCCGACGACTGATGGTGCCTGCGATCCTGGGGGTCGTGGCGCTGTCGATGACCGCGACGACGGCCGCCGCCACGACCTCCGGCGCGACGCTTGCGCCCGGTGCCGCCGGCAAGCCCGGCACGGTCGCGCACGCGCGATCGCTCGGTCCGCTGGGACCGCTCACTGATCTGGTCATTCAACGGTTGCTGGTCGGCGACCAGGTGGCCGCGGCCAAGTTCGGTACCGGTCAACCCATTGACGACCCGGTTCGCGAGAAGCAGGAACTCGCCGTGGTGCGGCAGAGCGCCATGTCTCTCGGGATCAGTCCCGACGCGGCGGTGAGCTTCTTCCAGCAACAGATCAACGCGAGCAAAGTGGTGCAGCGGGGCCTGTTCGACCGCTGGACCGCGCACCCGGACCAGGCCCCGACGAGCCGTCCGGACCTCGGCACGATCCGCACCGAACTCGACCAGCTCACCACCGAACTGCTCCAGCAACTCGTTGCCCAGCAGTCGGTGCTGTCCCACGAACTCGGCTGTCGCATCGATCTCATCCTGGCCGACGTGACCGGTGCGCTACTCAGCCACCTCGACGCGCTGCACCGCCATGCGCTTCAGGTCGCGCTCTCGCAGACCTGCACCGGTTGGTGACCTTCGACGCGTGCCGACGTGGTTCTGGTCGGGTGGCGTCATACCGACCAGAACCACGTCGGCGCTACGGGACAAGCACGATCTTGCCGCGGGTGTGCCGGTGCATCAGGTCGCGGTACGCGGCCCGGACCTCCGTCAGCGGGTAGGTGGCGGCGATCGGAACGTCGAGACTGCCGGCCGCGACCCGCTTGACGAGTTCGGCCAGGACGCCCGCGTTCGCTGAACCCGACATGCCCTCGGCCAGGACACCGGCGCGGGCAGCGCCGGCGAAGTCGATGATCGTGTTGATCCGGTCCTTGGCCACACCCAGTTCGAGCGCGAGGTCCACGTAGCCGTCGCCGAAGTTGTCGATGAACGCGTCGACACCGTCGGGTGCGGCGGAGCGGATCCGGTCCAGCACACCGTCGCCGTAGGTCACCGGGATCACGCCGTGTTCGCGGAGCCAGGCGTGGTTGGCCTCGCCGGCCAGCCCGACGACGGTGGCGCCCGCGAGGTGGAGCAGTTGCACGGTCAGCGCGCCAACGCCACCCGTGGCACCCGCGACGACGACCGTGTCGCCCGGACCGGCGCCCACGGCGTGCACATTCGCGTGCGCGGTGGTGCCGGCGACGAACAACGCGCCGCCGACCTCCCACGGCACGGCGGGATCGCGCGGAACAAGGTTGTCGGCCGGGACGGCGACCAGTTCGGCGTGGCTGGCGCGGGTGTCCACCCAGCCGATCACCTCATCGCCGACCGACCAGGTGTTCACCGCCGGACCGACCTCCGCCACCACGCCGGCCAGGTCGGTACCCTGACCGGACGGGAACGTCGCGGGCCACCGCTCGTGCAGCGCGCCGATCCGAATCGAGTTCTCGCCGGGGTTGACCCCGGCGGCCCGCACGCGCACCAACACCTCACCGGCCGCGGGCACCGGCCGGGGCACCTCCCGGACCTCCAGCACGTCGATATCGCCGTATTTGTCGAACCGTACTGCCAGGGGCATGCTGGCCCCTCCTTCCAGGGTCTGTCGTTCCTGTCAACCAGAAAACCAGGTTCGTGGCACGCGATCCATGCTGGATTCGCTTGAAAAGATATGCGATCGTCTCATGTCATGGACGTGCTCACGGATCTCCTGTGGCGCTCGCGTGCCCATGGCGCCGCGTTCTCACACTCGACGGCGCGCGGCGTGTGGGGAGTCCGGTTCCCGGCCGCCGCCAAGCTCGCGATCCACGGCATCCTGGGCGGCGAGGCGTTCGCGTGGACCGGCGACGCCAGCCGGTCGGCTCGTGTGCTGCCCGGCGACATCGTCCTGGTCCGCGGGCCGTCCGAGCAGTTCATGGCCCACGCGCCCGGTGCCGACGTGATTCCTTTCGCCGACCAGCACTCCTCGGGTTCAGCCGGCGGCGGCGCGCGGCGCATGGTGTTGGGCACCGGATCCGGCAACCCGACCACGTTCTTCTGCGGCGCCTACACCTTCGACGGGGAGCTGTGTGCGGGCCTGCTCGCCGGGCTGCCGAACCTGACCGTGGTGCGCCCGCGCGCCGGGTCGAGCCTGCGCGCGACCCTGGACGTGTTCACCACCGAACTGCTCGCCGACGCGCCGGGGCAGCAGGCGCTGCTGGACAGCCTGCTCGACGTGATCCTGGTGCAGGCGTTGCGGGAACAGCTCGCCGCCGATGAGGGGACCGCACCCGCCTGGTTCCAGGCGATGAACGACCCCGCGGTCGGGGCCGCGCTGCGCGCGGTGCATACGGAGCCGGCGCGTGCCTGGACCGTTGCCGGCCTGGCCGCCGAGGCGTCGGTGTCGCGCGCGACGTTCGCGCGCCGATTCACCACGCTGCTGGGGGTGGCCCCGCTGACCTATGTCACCGACTGGCGGATGGCGTTGGCGCGTGAGCAGTTGCGCCACAGCGACGTCGGCCTTGCCGTGGTCGCGCACTCCTTGGGGTACGCGTCGGAGTTCTCGTTCGCCGCCGCCTTCAAACGTCACCATGGCGTCCCACCCGGCCGCTGGCGAACCACCGCGATTGCGGCGTGAACCACCCGACAGATGAGTATCTGCCATTGGTTGGCCTGGACTTCAATTGATCGACGGCATCCGCTGCTTCGGTGTCGATGAATCCCGCCGTGTCCGGATCGATGAAGGAATCGGTTGCCCTACTTACGCATCTGGTCGGGACGTCGGATGCGTGTCACGGTGTCCTCATGGCGAACAACTCTGTTGGCTGTTGAAGGGGAGTTGCCGATGTTACGACGCCCTCGAGGTTTGTCGCGTCTGTTCATGACCGCGGTGGCTGCCGCCACCCTCGTCGCCGTGACCACGGCGCAGGCCGGTGCCGGGCCGGATCCGTCGTCACAAGCCAATCACGGGCCCAGTGAGTCCGCTTGCGCGCACCGCGACAACAACACCGCAAGCAAGCTGTTGGAGTGCATCCGAACGGCCGATCTGTGGCGCCACCTGTCGGCGTTCCAGGCGATCGCCGACGCCAACCCCGGGACCGATGGCCACCCGTCGCGCAACTCCGGTGAGCCGGGTTACAAGGCATCGGTGGACTACGTCGCCAACCTGATGCGCAGGGCGGGCTACAAGGTCACCGTCCAGACCTACACATTCTTCTACTTCTCCTACGTGGGTACGCCGACCTTCCGCGAGGTGTCGCCGACCTCGCACAACTACACCCTCGTGACCGATTGGCAGCCCGCCAAGAGCAGCGGGACCGCGCACGCGGCCATCCAGCCCGTCGGCGGCATCATCCTTCCGCCGACGCCGACACCCACCTCGGCCAGCGGCTGCACGGCGGCCGATTTCGCCGGCTTCACGCCGGGTCGCGTCGCGCTGATCCAGCGTGGCACCTGTAACTTCGGCGTGAAGGTCCTGAACGCTCAGGCGGCGGGCGCCTCCGGCGTGATCATCTTCAACGAGGGCAACCCGGGCCGCACCGGTGTGCCGGCCGGTAGCACCCTGTCGGACGCCAACGGCAACCGGGTCATGCCGGCGATACCGGTCGCGTTCGCCAACTTCGCGAACGGCACCGACCTGCTCAACCAGTACAACGCGGCAGTCGCGGGCGCAACGGCGCTGCCGACGGTGACACTCGACGTCAAGGCGATCGTCGACCCCAACCGCGCCGACTACAACCTCATCGCCGACTCGCCGCACGGCGACCCGAACCACACCGTGGTCGTCGACGGGCACCTCGACGCGATCTTCGGTGCCGGCATCCTGGACAACGCGTCGGGCTCCGCGACGATCCTCGACATCGCCCAGATGATCCGCAAGGTGCACACGACCAACAGGTTGCGCTTCATCTGGTTCGGCGGTGAGGAACTCGGCCTGCTGGGTTCGCAGTTCTACGTGAACAGCCTCAGCCCGTCCGAGCTGGGCAAGATCAGCTACGACCTGGACGCGGACGTCACGTCGACGCCCAACTACATCGTCGGCGTCCTCGACCCGGCCGGGGTGAACTTCTTCACCCGCACGGTGACGACGCAGTTCCCGCCTGCCGTGTACCAACCCTCGCAGATCGCCCGGGACCAGGGGATCGACTATTTCAACTCCGTCGGTAAGAAAAATGAGCTGATCTCGCCGGACGGTACCGACGCGTTCACGTTCAACATGGCCGGCGTCCCGGCGAGCGGCGTGCTGACCGGGCAGGACTGCTGCAAGACCCAGCTGGATGTCAGCCTGTTCGGCGGCACACTGGGCAACTTCGAAGGAAACCTGGGCACCACGGACGGCGGATGCGTCGACAACCCGTTCCGCTGGTGCGACAACCTCAGCAACAACGACCCGAAGGTGTTCACCTTCATGTCCAAGGGTTTCGCCAACATGGTGTTCAACATGGCGTTCCACCCGTTCGGTTCGGGCACCGGTCAGTCGGCCGCCCACGCGACGGCGGTACACGCCAGTGCCCGCGGCGACGGCTCGGCAAGTTGATCTGATCCGCACCCACGCCGTGGCCCGCGTCTTCCGGACGCGGGCCACTCGCGTTCTGCGACAGGACAGGCTGACAGGATTCGCTGGACGGGCTGCGCCGGGGCTCGTTGGCGCGGTCAACGCACCCGAACTCGGCGTCCTCGTGCGCGCAGGCGCACACTTCGAGAACGGCGGACTCATCGAACGACCCGCCGAACACCAGCAGGAGACCGCGGCATGAGCATCGACCAACCGTCAGGATTCCACACGGTCACTCCACGCATGGTCGTCAACGACGCCGCGGCAGCGGTCGATTTCCTGCGCACCGCTTTCGACGCCACCGGCGAAGCGCCCGCAGGCCGGCCCGCCGAGGTGCGCATCGGCGACTCGCTGGTCATGGTCAGCTCGGCCGCCGAACGCGCGCTGTTCCCGGCCTTCCTCTACATCTACGTCGACGACACCGACCGCGCCTACCAGCGAGCCATCTCCGCCGGAGCCACCAGCATGGAAGCCCCGTTCGACACCCCCTACGGGGACCGGCGAGCCATGGTCCGCGACCCGTTCGGCAACGTATTCCAGATCGCGCATCCGACGACCGAACACCCGTGATCGAGCAACCTTGATCATGCCGCCACGCTGAACGTCAGCACCACCCGGCCGTTGCTGAAACCGTCGACCGCGATGGACACGCCGTTCTCGGTGTCCCTGCTGTCCGGCCCGAGCGTGATGGTGAAAACGCCGTTGCTGTCGTTGCTGTCGCACTGACCCGTGCACGAGCCGGAACTGGAGTTCCCGGCGTCGTCACCGGTGATCGTCACACGGTCGGCGGTCACGGTGGTCACCTTGACGTTCTTCACGCCGGTACTTGCCGGCAGCGGGATCACCGTGCCCGGCCCGACGCTGACTTCGCACCTGGCGGCCGAGCAGGCTGAGACGTTCGTGCCGTCCGCGGCCCTCGGCACAGATGACGAAGACGGTGCCGGCGTTCGGGTGTGCTGCCCGTTGAGCCCCGCAGTGGTCGGGAGTGGCGACGCCGTACCCGACTCCGTCGAATCGCACCCGCCGAGCAGCACCCCCACAGCGATGATGACGATTCCCCAGCGCCGCATGGATTCCTCCCGGTTCGACGATGCCGCAGTGACCTACGCCGCGCAGCGTAGGCCCCCAGCGGGGGACCGGTCCCGGTTGCCGGTCACGCGCACAGCTTGGCGTGGCAGGCGCTACATGTTCGCGACGGCGGCCGCGATCTGCTGCCCCACCGGCACGAAGGCGTGCGCCTGTTGATCGAGCGGCGCTGTGCTGGTGACCGCTATGTTGGACATGAACACCACTGTCCGACCGGACCTGAAGGCCAGTCGCCACTGCCGGCCACCCTCGTTCGGGTAACACACTCGACCGTCACCGATCTGCACGTTCTCCTGAATGGACGGGCCGAACACCTTCGCCGCCGAACTACGCGGATCGCACTCGACGTATTCGCCGGTCTTCGCCTCGTCGACAGTGCGGTAGCTTTCGAAATCCACCTTCAGGCCGAAGCCGGGGCCGTCGGACTGGTAGTTTTCGGTGATCGAGGACAATGTGTTGCGCTCGCAACCGGTGACGATGTAATGGGCATTGGGCAGGCCGACACCTGGATCCGAGTCCACTCCCCGTTCCCCGAACTGAAGCGTGCGGTTGACCAAAAGGCTGTCAACGGCGGTCAACGAACGGAACTCGTCGTTGGTGAACAGCGCGCACGGGTCCTTCACGTCGGCATACGGCTTGTCGTAGGAATACCTGGCCGGTGCGGTGGGCCCCTTGGTCAGGTTCGTGACGACCGTGCTGATGAAACCGTCCAGCACCTGCTGGGGCGTGTTGCCGTGGTATGAGCCCCCGTTGAGGCCGATCACCAGGTTCACCCAGTTCTGCTGGCCGATGATCCCGACCTGCCACGAGTTCGCATCGGTCTTGTTCGGTACCGTCCACACCGCGTAGCCGCGGTCCGTCCGACTGGTACCACCCTCGTCCGCGGCGTACTGCAGAAACTGCTGGCTGGTCCGGCCGACGTCCTGTGGGGCCTGATACAGCATCGACTCGATGAGATCCTTCTGGCTGAGCCCGGGATAGTCGCAGTTGCTGATGCCGGTGCCGGCCTGGCCGCCGGTGTAGATGAACGGACCGAACGTCGACTGTGTGGCGGTCGTGTCGTGGTCGGCGCCGAAGTCGAAAACGGTGAACTGCGGGTCCATCCGAATGCCGGCAGCCTCCACCACGCCGAGCGGCAACACACCGCAGGCGTTGAAGACCGGCGTCTGGTTGACGCTGACGGCCGGTCCGGTGCCTGACTGCTGGCGCAGCAGCACACCCGGCTCGTTGTCGGGTCGGCCGGCGGGCGGATGACTGCCGGTGGCGGCCTGCGGCGTGGATCTGCCACCGGTCCTGGGCACCACGACGAACACCACCACCAGCACCGCCGCCACGATCACGGCGACACCACTGATCAGGCCGATCATCCACTTGCGGGATTTGCGTGGCGGCGCCGGTGGCGGGTACTGAGGCGGGTAACCCGGCGGCGGGTACCCGCCCGGCGAATACTGCTGCTGCGGGTACTGCGGTGGCGGGTACTGCTGTGGGTACGGCGGTGGCGGTGGGCCTTGCTGTTGTTGCGGGCGCTGGGGTTGGTGTGGGTACCCCCCGGGATTCACCAACTGGAAGACCCCCTGGTCTCAGTAGTCCGAACTGTCCGTTCATCCTGGCAGGTCACCGCGACCTTGTCCGCGTGATCGCGACAATCCGACCCAGGTGCGGCAAGCCGACCAGAAGGAGTGATCGGCCACCTGGACTTCAATTCGGGCGCGTTGATGCGAGATGAGGTGGGGGACCGGCTGGCAACCGAGAGGTCGGCTCACGCTATTCGGGGGTGAGAATCAGTTTTTCGTGTGCCTGGCCGGTCTCGAGGAGGGCGTGCGCCCGGGCGGCGTCGCGTAGCGGCAGCAGTCGTTGGGCGCGCAGCCGGAGTGTGCCGGCGGCGAGCAGCGGCATGGTCCGGTCGAGCGCGTCGGGGGCGCGGTCGGGGGTGGGGGCCGAGAGCGCGACGCCGAAGTCGGCCGGGTGCTCGTCGGCGATCGTGATCACGCGCGCGGGGCCGCCGGCAAGGTCGACGGCGTCGCCGAGCCCGCCCCTGCCTGCGGCGTCGAGGACGGCGTCGACCTTGCCGACGTGGGTGTGCACCTGGGCGAGCAGTTCGGGTCCGTAGCGCACGGGGATCGCGCCGAGTTCTCGGGTGAGCCGCTCGTCGCGCGCGGCTGTGGCGCTGAGGACGGTGACGCCCTGGGACACGGCCAGTTGGGTGGCGATCACGCCGACCGAGCCCCCGCCGCCGAGGATGAGCAGCGTCTCGCCGGGGGCGATGTGCAGTTGTCGGAGGGTGCCGACCGCGGCTTCCGCCGAAGCCGGCAGCGCTGCGGCGTCGGCCCAGCTCACGTCGGCCGGCTTGGCGGTCCAGGTGGAGGTGAGGGCGTACTGGCCGTATCCGCCGAGGGCGGGCAACAACACCGCGACCTCGTCGCCGATCGTCACCCCGGTCACGCCGGGGCCGAGCGCGTCGACCGTCCCGGCGGCTTCGAAGCCGAGCACGGCGGGGGCGGGCAGTGGGAAGACCTGCCGCAGGTCGCCGCGCCGGATCTTGAGGTCGGTCGGGCCGACCCCGGCGGCGTGCACGCGGATTCTGATCTGGCCGGATCCCGGCTCGGGCAGGGCTACCTCGGACCACCCGAGCTTCTCGGGCGGCCCGTAACCGGTGAGCACTGCTGCGTACGGCATGGTTGACCTCCTGGTAGTGGCGAAGAGGAATATTAGGTGATATGTCACGCGATAACAAGGCCAGGCCACCGGTACCCGAGGGCGGGTGGCTCGACAGCGGCCAACAGCGGGCCTGGCTGGCCTATATCCGGATTCAGCTGCGACTGTCGTATGAGATGAACCGCCAGCTCCAGTCCGACAGTGACCTGTCGCTGCCCGACTACGACGTGCTGACGGCGCTGAGCGTCGCCGACGGCGGGCGGATGCCGATCACCGTGCTGGCCGCGCAGATCGGCTGGGAGCGCAGCCGGGTGTCCCACCACGTGCGGCGGATGGCCGCCAGGGACCTGGTGATCTGCGAGCTGTCGGCCGCCGACAAGCGGGTGACCGAGGTGACCCTGACCGAGCACGGGCAGCGGGTGCTCGAGGAAGCGACCCCCGGACACGTGGATCTCGTCCGCAGCCTGTTCTTCGATGGGCTGCCCGCTGAGCTGCTGGAGCCGCTGAGCGACGCGCTCGAGCGCGTCTACGCCAACATCATCGAGCGCGGCTCGCTGCCGCCACCGGTCGGCTGACGGCCACCGGCGCGACTATCGCAGGGTACGGAAGCAGTTGCGTAGTTCTGTGACGAAGAGACCTGGTTGCTCGAAGGCCGCGAAGTGGCCGCCGTGCGGGATGTCGTCGTTCCAGTAGAACAGGTGGCTGTAGACGCGTTCGGCCCAGATCTTCGGCGCCTGGTAGATCTCCTTGGGGAACACGCTGATGCCGACCGGCACATCGATGTCCAGGGTGCGGAAGTCGGTGCTGAAGCTCTCGGCGTAGAGCCTGGCCGAGGACGCGGCGGTGTCGGTGAACCAGTAGAGGCTGATGTCGTCCAGGATCCGATCACGGCCGAACAGGCGGTCCGGATTCAGATCGCTGTCGGACCATTCGCCGAGCTTCTCGTAGATCCACGCCGCCTGCCCGGCCGGCGAGTCGGCCAGGCCGTAGCCGAGTGTCTGCGGGCGGGTGCCTTGCAGGAGCGCGTAGGCGACGCCGTCGGTGCTGTATGCGGCCAACTGCGCCAGGGCTCGCTGCTCGGCGGGGGACGGCGCGCCGTCCAGCGGCGGCGGGGCGAACAGCATGGGCAGGTTGAGGTGGATGGCGGCGAGCCCGGCCGGGCGCTGCTTGGCCAGCCAGGCGGTGACTCCGGCGCCCCAGTCGCCGCCTTGCGCGACGTAACGCGAGTACCCGAGCCGTGTCATCAGAGTGTGCCATGCGGTGGCGATCCGCGGCAGCCGCCAGCCCGGTTCCGTGGGCTTGTCGGAGAAGCCGTAGCCGGGCAGCGCCGGGATGACCACATCGAAGGCGTCGGACGCCGTGCCGCCGTAGGCGACCGGATCGGTCAGCCGGCCGATGACGTCGAGGAATTCGACGACCGAGCCCGGCCAGCCGTGGGTGAGGATGATCGGCAGGGCATCGGCATGGGGCGAGCGCACGTGGATGAAGTAGAACGTGAGGCCGTCGATCGCGGTGCGGAACTGCGGCAGGCTGTTGAGCCGCCGTTCGAGTCGGCGCCAGTCGTAGCCGTCCCGCCAGTATTCGATCAGGCTCCGAACGTTGGCCAGGGGAGCGCCCTGTCCCCAACCGTCCACGGTGCCCTGGTCGGGCCATCTGGTGCGCGCCAGACGAGCCTTGAGGTCGCGCACCGCCTGCTCGGGGACATGGACGCGAAACGGCTCGATGCCTGTCGTCGCCGGGGCGAGGTCGAGTCCGGGCACGCTGCTCGCCTCGGCGGGCGACCCGCCCAACGACGCCGCGCCTGGTGCTGCCAGCGCGGCGACACCGGCCGCGCGCAGCACCGCTCTGCGGGGCAGCAGGCGTCGTGCCCGGACCGTGGGGTCGCCCGGTTGTCCAATGGTCTGGGCCACTTCACCCATCTCCTCCGGTTGGAAGCTCAGCGCATCAAATGTTACGTGATATCTCACCTAACGGTAGGACCACCTGGCCGATTGCATGATACGTCACGTATTGTTGCACGATGACCCCCGCGCCTCGCGACACCACGGCCGTGCCCGCGCACCTGGCCTGCCACGTCGGCTCCCGGGCGAGGACCCGGGACCGCGATCAGTGGATCGCGGTGACCTCGATCGCCCTGGGCTCCTTCGCCCTGGTGTTCTCGGAGCTCATTCCGGTGGGGTTGCTGGCGGATATCAGCGGCCACCTGCGCGTCTCGATCGGCGTCGGCGGCCTGATGGTGGTCATCCCGGCCGTCGTCGCCGCCCTCGCCGCGCCGGTACTGACCCTGAGCTCGGCTCGGCTGGAACGACGCAGCGTGCTGCTCGTCCTCAGCGTGCTGCTCCTCGCTTCCGACGTGGTCGGCGGCATCGCGCCGGACATCGGCGTGATGCTGGCGGCCCGCGCGGTGCTCGGGGTCTGCATCGGCGGATTCTGGGTCTTCGGAGCGGCGGCCGCGATCGCCATGGTCAGCGAGAAAGCACGCGGCACGGCGATGGCGGTGGTCAGCTCGGGAATCTTCATCGCGACCGTCGCGAGCCTGCCGACGGCGTCGCTGATCGGCACATTCACCACCTGGCGGGTCGCGTTCGCGGTCGCCATCGTTTTCGCAGCCGTCGCCGTGGTAGTCCAACTCGCCGCGCTACCCGGGCTGGGAGCCGGCAGCCGAGTCCAGCCGAGGTCCCTGCTCACGGTGCTCACCCTGCCGCGTTCGCGAACCGGCCTGGCAGCGGCGAGCGCGATCTTCTTCGCCCACTTCGCCGCCTACACCTACATCGCTCCGCTGCTGCACACCCGAGCAGGCCTGAGCGCCAGCGCCAGCACCCTCGTGTTGCTCGGGTTCGGGCTGGCCGGCGCCGTCAGCAACTTCGCCGCGGGCGCCATCGTCCGCAGACACCTGCGTGCGACCCTGATGGGCTCCGGCCTGCTGATCGCCGTCAGCACCCTGCTGCTGGCAGCGATTTCCGGCACTCGGCCCCTGGCCATCGCGCTCGTCGCCCTCTGGGGCCTCGGCTTCGGCGCGGTGCCGGTAGCCGCGCAAAGCTGGATGGCCCAAGCCATGCCCGCCAACGTCGAAGGAGGACTGGCGCTGTTCGTCTCCGCCCTGCAAGGATCGCTCGCCGCCGGCTCGGCGGTCGGCGGCATCGTGTACGACACGCAAGGCCCTGCCGGCGCACTGACCGTCGCCGCGGTTATCGCCGCGCTCGGTGCGCTGACGCTGCTCACCCGCAACGCAGCGGCGATCAGCACACCGCCAGAGCCCACCCCGGAATCCACCGGCACCACGTAGATCGACTCGGTTCCGGTATGCGAACACCTTTGGCCGCAAGACCCGACGAACGCGGCCGCAACCGACGAACGTGACGTCAGACCGCGACTCGGCCGCCGTCGACCGGGAGGATCGCGCCGTGTACAAAGCTCGACCGGTCGGTTGCCAGGTACACGATGGCCTCGGCGATCTCCTCCGGCGACCCGGGCCGGCCGGCAGGCCCACCCGCCGCCAACCGGTCGAGGCTCTCGCCCATGCCGGCGGTGCCGGGCGTGCGGGTCGGGCCGGGGCTGACCGCGTTGACCCGCACGCCACGTGGGCCGAACTCGGCGGCCCACGACTTGGTCAGCAGCTCCAGCGCGGCCTTGCTCGACCCGTACAACGCCATCCCCGCCATGCCGAACTCGGCCACCATGGTGGACACGTTGACGATCGCGCCGTGGCCGCGCCCCGCCATCGCCGGCGCGAGTCGCGCGACCAGGAAGTACGGCACCTGCACGTTGACCCGGTACACCCGGTCGAAGTCGGCCTCGCTGGTCTGCTCGGTCGGGCCGAACGGGAACACGCCTGCGTTGTTGACCAGCACGTCGACCCTGCCCAGCGCGGCCAACGCCCGGTCGGCGAGGTCATGGGCGGCGTGCTCGTCGGACAGTTCGGCGGCGAGGAAGTCGGCGCGGCCGCCGGCCTCGGTGATCTCGCGGACCACCTCGTCGCCACGTTCCTTGTCGCGGCCGGTCACCGCGACGTGCGCGCCGAGCCGGGCCAGCGCGACCGCCGTGGCCCGGCCGATGCCGCTCGTGCCACCGGTGACCAGCGCCGTGACTCCGGACAGTTCTGTGGACATGTGCTCTCCAAGTGGTCTCGAAAAACCGTTGCAGCACATACAAACCGGTCCGGCGTCGGATCCATCCCGGGCCGCGATACCGCTTGCTTATGGCCGCGATAGGTTCTCCAGCGCGGCGACGAGCCGGCCCACGTCGCGACGGCGGGACGTGGCCGGCCACACCGCCCAGGTGCGGCGCACGATCGGGTCGCCGACCAGCGGCACCCACACCACGTGCTCGGGGACGGGCACCGACCAGTTCGGCGGCGCGAACGCGAACGCGCGGCCGGATGCCACGGCGGTGAGCTTCACCTCCGGCAGAAATGCCAGGTCGGGCGGTGGCGGGACCACTTCGATGCCGTGGCCGCGCAGGGTGCCGGTGAGCTGGTCGTACCAGGCGGGGCTGCCGGACCGGGGAAAGCCGACCCAGTCCAGCCCGGCGAGCGCCTCGAGCCGTAGCCCGTCCGCCCCGGTCCGTTCGCCGACGACGCTGGTGGCCAGCAGCACACCGAGCGGCTCGTCGGCCACCAGCGCCGCGTCGAGGTCGGGCCCGATCGGGTGCTCACGCACCAGCCCGACGTCCAACTCGTCCGCGCGCAGCGCGGCGAACTGCGCGGCCGTGGCCAGGTGCCGCGCGTTGACCCGGGTGTCCGGGCATGCCTTCGCCAGCTCGGCGAACGGTCCGGCGAGGAGGTTCGGCGGCAGTTCGAGCGGGACGCCGAGCCGCAGCACGCCGCCACCCGTGCTACTGCCCTGCCGTGCGACCGCGGCGACGGCCTGCTCGTAACGGGCCAGCACGGCACGGCCCTCGGCGAGCAGCGTGCGCCCGGCCTCGGTCGCAATCGTGCCGGTGCTGGTCCTGGTCAGGAGCGGGACACCGAGTTCACGCTCCAGCGCGCGCACGGTCTGCGTCAGCGACGGCTGGCTGACGTGCAGCCGCCGCGACGCCGCGGACAGTCCGCCCTCCTCGACGACCGCGACGAACGCACGCAACTCACGTAGCTCCATCAGCCGACCTCGATCGTCATCTCGGGCAGGACGGCCGGCATGATCCTCGTCACCGGCCACTGTGGGCAGTCGGATCCGGCGGCGGAAGTTCGTCGTTTCGTTCGTGCATCACGTTGGTGAGCTGGACCCGGGAGCGAACGCCGAGCTTGGCGAAGGCCGAGCGCAGGTGGGTGCCGACCGTGTTCACCGACACTCCCAGCTCCTCGGCGGCGGCCTTGTTCGTGTGTCCGGCGCCGACCAACCGGGCGACCTTCAGCTCCGACTGGGTCAGCGCCTGCCAGCCGGTCGCCGGCCGCGGCCCGACCGCGAGCCACTTGGCGCGGCGCACACCGGCCTGCCGCAGCGCGTTCTGCACCTCGACCAGGGGCCCGGTCGCGCCGACGCTCCGGTAGATCTCCCAGGCCCGGTCGAGTACCTCGGCACCTTCCTGTTTGCGGTCCCGACGCAACAACTCGACGCCGAGATCGGCGTACGCACTGGCCCGCATCATCGGTCGCGGGCTGTGCGCCAGGATCGTGGCGCCGCGCTCCAGCAGGTCCAGGTCCTGGCACACCAGCCCGTGTAGCTGCAGCGCGGTGCCGGTGAAGCTGGCCACGTCGGGATTCCGGTCGGCCCCGAGATCGGCCAGCACGAGCACCTCGTCGGTGAACTTCTGGTCCCCGGCCAGCAGGCCGATGTAGGTGAGCAGACGCAGCCACCCGGGTTTCCACGGCCACGGGTCGCGTCCCTCCCGGCCGGCGAACACCAACGGGGACAACAGCGCCGCGGCCTCGGCGGCATCGCCCTCGTCCGCTGTCACCCAGCCTCGGACGAGCAGCAGCGACGGAACACGGAACTCGTCGTCCGGCCCGGCGGGCCCGAATCCCGCCGTCAGCCGGCGGCGGGCCTCGGCGACGTCGCCGCGTTGCAGGGACACCAGGCTCAGCAGTGACGCGGCATCGATGCCGCACGAGTAGCTGCCCCGTTCCAGGGCGAGGTCGAGCAGTGTCCGGGCGCCGGCCTCGGCTTCGTCGAAACGGGCCAGGTTGTAGTCCCACCAGATCTGCGAGTAGATCAGCGACAGGAAGACCGTGCCCTTGTCCAGGCCCAGGTCCCTGCGGGCCGTCCGCAACATCACCTCGGCGTCGTGGAAGCGGTCGAGATACTGGAGTCCCTGGAACTCCTGGCCGATGTGGGTCGGTCCGGACACCGCTCGCAGGGCGCGATAGTGGCGCAACGACTCGACGTGATCGCCACGGTTGCGGGACACCTCGGCCAGGGCATGCCATGCGAGTGCGCGCGCGTCGTCGTCATCGGCGCGTTCGGCTTCGCGCAGCGCGTGCTCGGCCGTTGTCGCCGCGCTGCACGCCGGTTCGACCCGCGACAGCGCGAGCGCCTGCAACGCGACCAGCCGCGCACGCAGCACCGGCGAGAGTCCCGGGCGGCCCAGCGCCGTCGTGCTGCGCTCGACCGATGCCCGCCACCGGCCGGTGAGCCAGAGGGCCCTGGCGACGGCGATCTCGATCCGCCCTGCCGACTCGTCGTCGTCGACGTGGGCCAGCAGCAGGTCGGCTACCTCGATGGCGTCCGAGCACCGCTGGACGAGGCTGAGCAGCTCGACACACCGCTGCCCGAGTGCCAGCCAGGAGTCCTGATTTGGTCGCACCGCGTGGAAAGCGGCGAGGATCAGCTCGGTGGCGGCCTCGGGCATGGACCCGGCCGCGCGGTTCGCGGCGTCGGCCAGTATCGCCGCGCCGGCTTCGTCGCCGGGGACGATGGCCGCGCGGGCATGGGTGGCGATCGTGAGCGGATCGCTGTCGGTGTCGTGGAGATACCGCGCGCAGCGCTGGTGCAGGGCGCGGCGGGTGCGGTCGGTGAGGTCCGCGTAGACCGCCTGGCGGATCAGGTCGTGCCGGAACACCAGCCGGCCGGCCCGGTCGCCGTCGAGCAGGCAGGCCCGGACCACGGCATCGATGCCCGCGGTGATCTCCTCGGCGGTGTGCTCCGGCAGCAGGGCGTCGGCGTCCTCGGGCGCGAGCGCCTGGCCGAACACGGCGGCGATGGTGATCAGATCCGCCGCCGCCGGTTCGAGCTCCCTCACCCGCCTGCGCACGCCGAGCACGAACTCGGCGGGGATGTCGTGATCGGCGTCGCCCCGGACCACGCCGGTCAGGATGTGCGTGGCGAAGAACGGGTTGCCGCCGACGCCGGCCAGCATTCGACTCACGCCGGCCGATGGCGGACGACCGAGCCGGTCCGTGGCCATCGCGGCGATGTCGGATGCGGACAGCGGCCCGAGTTCGATGGCTTCGACCGGACAGTGCACGAAGGTGGCGTCCTTGAGGTCGTCGACGAGCCCGCCGGCCGTGCTCCTGCTGGTGAACAGCCACAGGATCGAGCACCCGGACAGCCGGCCCGGCAGCGCGCGCAGCACGAACCGGGTGATCGGGTCGGCCCACTGGGTGTCGTCGACGCCGATCAGCAGGGGCCGGTCCCGCGACAGTCGCTCCAGGAGCGCGGCCAGGTCCTCGAGCAGCAGCAGCGGCTCGGTGGTCCGCGCCACCAGGTCCGCCAGATCGGTTGCCGAGACCAGCGGGCGGGTGCCCGAGCGCAGCGCCAGCAGCAGCGGCGCGGCGGGCGATATCCGGCCGATCTGGTCGGCCTTGCCGACCGCGCAGGCGAAGGTCATCCGCGCGGCCTGCGTGACGATCTCGGCGAACACCGCGGACTTGCCGATCCCGGGTTCGCCCTCGACGAGGATCACGCCGCCATGGCCGTGCCCACGGACGCGACGGGCGACCCCCAACGCGGTGGCCATGGCCCGCGAACGGCCACGCAGCACGACCTTCGACACGGCCTACCTCCGGCTCCAGGGGCATCCGGTCCAGCACAGCACACGGCGCACGTGACGGACACCCGAGTCGGCCCGAAACAGCCGAACCGTGGCGGATGAGCCACCGGGGTGCGTCCCGGTCAACCGGCACCACGACCTCCTGGCCGAGGGCGATATGCATGCCGTGACCGGATCATCGCAGGTGGGACAGCTCCATCACATGAACAGGTGAGTGATCGGTACATCCGACCACCGCAGACTGGGCGCATCGAAAACGGACTCGTCGTGAGCCGTTGCACCGGAAGGAACCATGACCATGCCCATGATCGACGCCTACGCACCGAAGGGCCTGATCGCCGACCGGCACAAGCTGGCGCAGGACCTCGCCCGCACGGTCATGCGGTGGGAGCAGGCCCCCGAGATCCCGTTCTTCCTGGACAACACCGCGGGGTTCGTCCACGAGCTGGAGCCGGCGGCGTTCGCCACCGCGGCCGGGGACAGCCACAGCGTGCGCGTCCAGGTGACCACCAACGCCGGTGCGCTCAACCGCGACCAGCAGCTCGGCCTGGTCAAGGACATCACCGCCCTGGTCGCCGACGCGGCAGGCGACCCCACCCTGACCGAACGCACCTGGGTGACGCTCGGCGAGGCCGTGCCCGGCGGCTGGGGCATCGCGGGCCACGCGTACACCAACGAGGACATCGTCCAGCACGTCCGCACGCTGCTCGGCAAGGCGTAGCGGCGCCCTGAAAGTCCACTGTGGAGAGAACGCATGCGGCAGTTCTCCTTGTCCAGGCCGGCGGCCGGCTTCCTGCGCGCAACGTTCGACCGGCCGCCGGTCAACCTGCTCGACGGCGACACGATCGGCGAACTGGCCGACATCACCGAGATCCTGGACACGGATCCGGAACTGCGCGTGGTGGTGTTCGACAGCGTCAACCCGGACTTCTTCATGGCACGCTACGACCTGTCGGCCACGCCACCCGATCCCGCCGACCCGTTCGCCGGGCTGTCGGCGTTCGCGGACGTGTCCAGGCGGATCAGCGACAGCCCGGTGATCAGCATCGCCTCGATCCGTGGCCGAGCGCGTGGCGGCGGGAACGAGCTGGCCCTCGCCTGCGACATGCGGTTCGCGAGCCTGGAGAACGCGCTGCTGGGCCAGCCTGAGGTGCCATCGGGGATGCTGCCCAGCGGTGGCGGCATCGAACGGCTGACCGCGTTGGTCGGCCGTGCCAGGGCCATCGAGATCGTGGTGACCGGGGACGACTACGACGCCACCACCGCGCAACGGTACGGCTGGATCAACCGCGCGGTCCCGGACACCGAGCTCGACGCGTTCGTGGACCGGATGGCCCGCCGCATCGCCTCGTTCGACCGCGCCGCGGTGGCGGTCGCCAAACGACTCGTCGCCCGGCGCACCACGATGGCCGAGTCCGACCTGGCCGAGACGATCGCCGCGTTGCCCACCGTGGCGGCAGCCACCCGGCAACGCCGGGCACAGCTGCGTGAACGGGCCCAACGCCTCGGTGCCGACTTCGAACTGCGTCTCGGGCACCACCTGGGGCCGGACGACGCCGTGTGAGGCGTGCACGGGTTCGCCCACGTCGGTCGCGCCTCACCTGTTCGTGTTGTGTCGCCGTCGCACGGGGCGGTGGTCTGCTTCGACCGTGAGCGTCGTCCTGGGGATCAGCGTCGAGTGCGCCAATACGGCGCTGGTCGCGCGGTTCTGGGCGAAGGCCCTGGGCACCGAGATCGACCAGCGGGTGGCCGGCGATGTGGTCGTGCTGAGGGCGGGCGTGCTGTGCCTGACCTTCCGTCAGGTGACGGGAGGCAAGTTCGTCCGGAACAGGGTGCGTCTCGACCTGATCACCCACGACTTCGAGTTCGAGACCGCGCGAATGCTGTCCCTGGGCGCCGTCCGGCTGGTGGACGTCGTCGACGGCAGCCGGCGCTGGACGACCTTCGCGGATGTCGAGGGCAACGAGTTCGACCTCATCGACGGCACTGAGTGGTATGCGAGCAGCTGATGCCGACTGGGGCTATGATCTCAACCATGTCGGAGGGCCAGACTCCGTTGACCCCGGATCAGATGCTGCCGGATGGCTTGGACGGCCGTGACATCAAGGGCACGTACGTCCGCAAGGGTACGGTGGGCGCCTTCGTGCAGAACGTCAAATCGCTTGGCGCCACGCAACCGGGTACGCCCGACTACGAGCTGTTGGCAGACCAGATCCGTGCTGCCAGGCCGATGCTGGAAGCGCTGGATATCTTTGACGTGTTCGAAGTCCGAGATCCGCGTATCGCCGCGTTGCTCGATTCCCAGGACTGAGCGCCGGGACCACTGTAGATAGTGACCGCATCGGGCACGGGACCGCGCGGTTCATGCGAGGTGTGGTCGCAGTCCGTCCATGAGTAGCACCAGGAATCGGTCGGTGTGATCGGGCCGCTGTTCTGTGGCCCAGGCCAGCGAACAGGCCAGGACGAACACGTCACCGGAGTCGACGTCCGTGCGTGCCTCGCCGGCCTGTTGGGCGTCGTGCAACAGTTGTGTGCCGGCGGTTCGCATCGCGTGGCACGAGGCGTAGAGCTGTGAGGACTCGTCGCGCAGGGTGGCCAGGACCGACGCCGGGACGCCCCGGTAGGCGGTGGTACGGGCGGCGAACTGTCGCAGCCAGCCGCTCAGTGCGTCGCTGGGGGAGAGGGTGCCACGAAGTTCGCGGGCCAGCGCGGTCAGCGACTCGAACCGGTCGTGCAGCAACGCTTCCAGTAGTGCGTCACGAGTGGGGAAATGCCGATACAGCGTGCCGATCCCGACTCCCGCGCGGCGGGCGATGTCCTCCAGTGACGCGGCCGTGCCGTGCTCGGCGAACGAGCTCTCGGCTTCGGCCAGTAGGCGCTCGTAGTTGTGCCGGGCGTCGGCCCGCATCGGCCGGGTAGGGCTCGAACGGGCATCGGCCGGCATCGGATCTCCCGTGTTGCTATTCGGAGGCACCCTCCGTAAGGTCTGCCCCAGGTAATCGGAGTCTACCTCCGGTTGATGGTCGAACGGAGATGCCATGGCAACGACGGAGACGGGACATCGCACCAGCCAGCGACTCGGCCGGATCGGGGTGTGGTTACCGGGCCCGGTGCTCCAGTCCGGTTCGATCGACGTGCGGCGTCGGCAGGTGGCTAGGATCGAGTCGCTCGGCTATCGCTCGCTGTGGACCGGTGAGACCCCGGGCGGCGGCGATGTCTTCGTCCTCCTGGGGTCCCTGTTGGCCGTGACCGATCGCCTGGTGGCGGGTTCGGGTATCGCCAACGTCTGGTCCCGACCTGCGGTGACCGCGTACGGCGCCGCCGCCACACTGGTCGACGCCTACCCGGACCGGTTCGTGCTCGGCTTGGGCGTTGGCTACCCGCGGCAGGCCGAACTCGTCGGCCATGACTACGGCAAACCACTGGCCACGATGCGCGGCTACCTGGACAGGTTCGGGGCGGCGCCGGCCGGTTCGCTGATTCCGGTCAAGGACGTGGGCCCGCGGGCGCCAGTGGTGTTGGCGGCGGTCGGGCCCAAGATGCTGGCACTGGCCGGGGAACGAACCGACGGCGCCCACCCGTTCGCCCAGCCGGTCGCCAATACCGCGCAGGCCAGGAAGATCCTCGGTCCCGACAAACTGCTGATCCCCGAGCAGGCCGTGGCGTTCGACCCGGATCCGGCCGTCGCGAGGCGGGCGGCCCGCGAGTACCGGGAGCGCGGTGCCGCCATGATGATCAAGGCAGGACTCGACCCGGTCACGATGCCGTACGGGCGCAACCTGCTCCGGCTGGGTTACACCGTGGCGGACATCACCGGGATCAGTGACCGGCTGGTCGACGACGTGATCGCCCACGGCGACGAGGCAGCGATCGCGGACCGCGTCGGTGCGCACCTCGCGGCCGGCGCGGACCACGTGCTCGTCCATCCGGTGGGGCAGGACCTGACCGCGGCCGCGGACACCCTGGAACGCCTCGCCCCCGCACTGGCCGAACTGGAGACGGCCCGGTGACTGGTCAACAGTCTGGTTTGTCACCTGCGGAATTTGAGTATCCGCTCCCCGCCACTTTCAACATATAGCGCACCGGGGGGCTTGCGGCAAGACCCCGGTCGTGCCGCAGAATCTCCGGCCGTGGCCAGTACCTGCGGAAATCAGGGATTCGCGAACTACGGGTGCTCGCGGATGTGGGCCGCCGAACCGCGCGGCGCAGCTGGCCGAAATACAACCGGTTGAATGGGGCTTCATGTTCGATGTGATCATCGCAGGCGGCGGACCGACCGGCTTGATGCTGGCCGGCGAGTTGCGGCTGCACGGTGTGGGCGTGCTCGTGCTGGAGAAGGAGGCGGAGCCGAACAAGGTGGTCCGTGCGCTCGGTCTGCACGTGCGCAGCATCGAGGTGATGGACCAGCGCGGTCTGCTCGAACAGCTTCTCGCGCTGGGCGCGCAGTACCCGCTCGGCGGTTACTTCGCCGGCATCGCCAAGCCGACGCCGGACCGGCTGGACACCGCACATCCCTACATCCTCGGCATCCCGCAGCCCACCGTCGATCGCCTGCTGGCCGAGCACGCCGCCGCGCTTGGCGCCGAGATCCGGCGTGGCCGCGAACTGGTCGGGCTGAGCCAGGACGACCATGGCGTGAGCGCCGAGCTGGCCGACGGGACGCAACTGCGCTCGCGCTATCTCGTCGGCTGCGACGGCGGCCGCAGCACGGTGCGCAAGCTGCTCGACGTCGGCTTCCCGGGGGAGCCCGCCAGGCTCGAGTGGCTGCTGGGCGAGATGGAGGTGGCCGTGCCGGCCGACGAGCTGGCCGCCGCAATGGCCGAAGTCCGCAATACCGAGATGCGGTTCGGCATCGGGCCGTTCGGGGACGAAGGGGTGTACCGCGTCGTCGTGCCCGCCGGGGGAGTGGCCGGGGACCGCACGCCGCCGACCCTCGATGAGGTCAAGCACCAGCTGCGGGTGGTCACGGGCACCGACTTCGGCGTGCACTCACCGCGCTGGCTGTCCCGCTTCGGCGACGGCACCCGGCTGGCCGACCGCTACCGGGTCGGCCGGGTGCTGCTGGCAGGCGACGCGGCGCACATCCACCCGCCGATCGGCGGGCAGGGCCTCAATCTCGGTGTCCAGGACGCGTTCAACCTGGGTTGGAAGCTGGCCGCCGAGGTCGGCGGCTGGGCCCCGGCGGGGCTGCTGGACAGCTACCACACCGAACGGCACCCGGTGGCCGCCGACGTGCTGGACTACACCCGCGCGCAGAGCGAGCTGATGTCCGCGGAGCCGGGTCCGCAGGCGGTGCGCAGGCTGGTGTCGGAGCTGATGGACTTCGATGAGGTGAACCGGTACCTGATCGAGAAGCTGACCGCGATCGGGGTCCGCTACGACTTCGGTGAGGGGCATGACCTGCTCGGCAGGCGGCTGCGGGACGTGGCGCTGAAGCAGGGGCGCCTCTACGGGCTGATGCACGGCGGCCGCGGGCTGCTGCTCGACCAGACCGGCCGGCTCTCGGTGGCGGGCTGGGCGGACCGGGTCGATCACGTCATCGACGTCAGCGAGGAACTCGACGTGCCCGCCGTGCTCCTGCGGCCGGATGGCCACGTGGCGTGGGTCGGCGACGATCAGCAGGATCTGCGCAGCCAGCTGCCACGGTGGTTCGGCGCTGCCGCCACTTGAGTTATCGACCCAGGCCACAGTCCACGTCACCGCGATCAATGAGTGGCTAGGATCACCGTGTATGACGGACAGTCGGTCGGTGGCCGGACGGCGAGTGCATGCCTTCGGTGACGACGCACTGGGCGAGCACGACGCCGTGGCCATCGCCCGGCTCGTCGCCCGGGGGGAGCTGAGCCCGGACGAGGTGGCCGCCGCCGCGATCGCACGGGCCGCCGCGGTCGACGCGGACCTGCACGCCATCCAGTACCCGGCCCACGACCGGCCGCGCCGGCCTGCCGCGGCGGTCGGCGCGCTGTACGGGGTTCCGACGTACGTCAAGGACAACACCGACGTCGCCGGTATGCCGACCAACCACGGCACGTTCACCTACACCGCCGCCCCGGCCGCCCACGACGGCCGGTATGCCCGGCAGTACCTGAGCACCGGCATGACGGTGCTGGGCAAGAGCCGGATGCCGGAGTTCGGGCTCAACGCGAGCACCGAGTTCATGACCGCCGAGCCCACCCGCAACCCGTGGCACACCGGCTACTCGGTTGGCGCGTCCTCCGGTGGTGCCGCCGCTCTGGTGGCTGCCGGCGTCGTGCCGATCGCGCACGCCAACGACGGTGGCGGGTCGATCCGGATCCCGGCCGCGTGCGCCGGGCTGGTCGGCCTCAAGCCCAGCCGGGGGCGCACCGTGGACGGTGAGCAGGCGCGCAGCGTGCCGATCAACATGATCTCCGAGGGCGTCGTCACCCGGTCGGTTCGGGACACCGCGGCATTTCTGGCCGCCGAGGAGGACTTCTGGCGCAGTCCGGTGCTGCCGCCGATCGGCCTGGTCGAGGGCCCGGCTCGGCGGCGGCTGCGGATCGGTCTGATCCTGGACTCGATCACCGGGCCGGTGTGCCCGCAGACCAGGGCCACGGTGGAGAGCACCGCGGCCCTGCTGGAAAAGCTGGGCCACGAGGTGTCGCCCGTCGAGCTGCCGGTGGACATCCGGTTCGTCGGCGACTTCACGCTCTACTGGGGGCTGCTGGCCGGTGTGGTCGCGACGTTCGGCCGTCGCACCTTGGATCGGGCGTTCGACGCGACCATGCTGGACGGTCTGACCGTCGGGTTGGCCCGGTATTACCGGCGGCATCTGGCCAGGACGCCGGCCGCGTTGTACCGGCTGCGTCGGGTCCGGGACGCCTACGCCACCATGTTCCGCCGGCACGAGCTGGTGCTCTCGCCGGTGCTGGCGCACGTCACTCCGCAGCTGGGCCATCTGAGCCCGACCGTGCCGTTCGACGAGTTGATCGACCGGTTGCATCGCTATGTCGCGTACACGCCGTTGAACAACATCGCCGGCACGCCGGCCATGTCGCTGCCGATGGGCGTGGCCACCGAGGGTGTGCCCATCGGTATCCAACTGTCGGCCGCTGCCGGGGACGAGCGGACGCTGCTGGAAACGGCGTTCGCCTTGGAGCAGGAACGGCCCTGGCCGCGCATCCAGGACTCCTGACCCAGTGACGACGTTGCGATCAGCCGTCGTCGCGGCAGAGGCAGAAGGGGTGACCGGCCGGGTCGATGAGCACCCGGACGTTGTCCTGCGGCTGGTGAGTGGCGAGCGAGGCGCCGAGTTCCACTGCTTCGGCGACTGCCGAGTCGAGGTCTCCGACCTGAAAGTCGAAGTGCATCATCGGGCGTTGCTGCCCGTCGGCGGGCGGCCACACGGGTGCCTGGTAGCCGGTCGCCTGCTGGAAAACGACGTAGATGGATCCCTCCGGAGCGGCGAGGATCGTCGTACCCGGCTCCTCGTGACCGATGGGCCATCCGACCAGTTCGGAGTAGAACCTCGCCAACGCGCCTGG
>DASXXM010000054.1:0-25607 GCA_036503065.1 Pseudonocardiaceae bacterium
GATCCGCCAGTAGGCCGACCAGCCCGCGGCCACCGTCGCCGTGCCGGCCCACGGTCCGGCACCACCGGCCGCGCAGTCCACCGGGTTCGGCGAGCGGCACACCTCCTTGGTGACGACAAGTCCCGTGGTGTTCGCCGTCGCGGCTGCCGGCGATGTCGTCACCTGGGTGGTGCCGTCGGGCACACCGGGTGGCAGGTACGACGCCGTGGCCGTGTTCGTGGTCGAGTCGGTGATGCCCGACGTCGAGCAGAACACGTCCCTGGACGCGCCTGCGACCAGATCGAAGGCACCGGCGTTGTCGGCGCAGGAGGGCTCCACCGCATCGGTGAGGGTGATGCCGGTCAGGTCCACCTCGCCGACGTTGTCCACGGTGATCCGCCAGTACGCGGTGCCACCGGTGGGCACGGTCGCGTTCGGCCCCCACGGTCCGGCGCCGCCGTCCGCACAGTCCACCGGGTTCGTCGAGCGGCAGACCTCCTTGGTGACGACCAGGTCGGCCACGGCGACCGAGGCCGACGATGGCGGCGTGATCGTGAGCGGCCCGCCGGGCGGCGTGTAGACGGCGACCGCGGTGTTGGTCATCCCGGTGGTGACACCGGTCGTCGCGCAGTAGATCTGGGTGGACGCGCTCTGGGGCAACGAGAACGAGCCCGCGTTGTCCACACAGGATGGTTCGGCCTCGTCACCGATGGTGATGCCGGCGAGGTCCTCGCTACCCGCGTTGGTCACCGTGATCCGCCAGAACGCCGTGCTGCCGGCCGGAATCGCGGCATCGCTCGCCCACGGCCCGACGCCACCGGCGCCGCAGTCGGCCGGATCGAGCGACCGGCAGACCTGTTTGGTCACGATCACCGCGTACACGTTGGCGGTGGCGGTGGCCGGTCCGACCACTACGGGTGTCGTGTCAGGCGGCGCGCCGGGCGGCACGTAGGACGCCGACACGGTGTTCGTCATCGGTCCCGTCACGTCCGACGTCGAGCAGTAGAACGAGTCGGTGGCGCCGATGGCGAGGTCGAACGAGCCGGCCGCGCTGCCGCAGGTCAGCTCGGCGGGATCGGCCAGCGTGATCCCGGTGAGATCGGCCCCGCCGGTATTCGTCACCATGATCCGCCAGAACACGTTGGCGCCCGACGGAAGCGAAGCATCCGACACCCACGGGCCGGCACCGCCGGCCGCGCAGTCCGCCGCGTTGGTGGACTGGCACACCTGCTTGGTCACCGCGAGATCGGACACCACGACCGCGGCCGTCGACGACGGCGTCACGACCGGCGGACCACCCGGCGGCGCGCCGGGCGGCGGGTACGACGCCGTGACGCTGTTCGCGGTGTCCGTGGTCACGTCGGCCGTCGAACAGAAGAACTGGGTGGATGCACCAGGAGCCAGGGCGAAGGTGCCCGCGGTGCTCGCGCACGTCGGCTCGATCTGGTCGGCCAGGGTGATGCCGGCGATCGGGACGGAGCCGGTGTTGGTCACCGTGATCCGCCAGAACGCCGTGCTGCCGGCCGGAATGGTCGCACTGGTCACCCAGGGGCCCGTGCCGCCCCCGCACGCCTGGTGCTTCGAGACACCGCAGGACAGGCCCTGTTCGCACTGGACAGGGTCGAGCGAGGAACACGTCTGTTTGAGCGCGGTGAGGCCGTACACGGCAACGGTGGCCGAGTCCGGCGGCGTGGTCACCAGCGGGGTGCCGGCGGGCGCGGTCGGCGGCAGGTAGGACGCGGTCGCCGTGTTGGTGGTCGGCGCGGTCACGTTGTCGCTCTCGCAGTAGAAGGCCGTCGACTGCCCCGCGGCCAGGCCGAACGAGCCGGCTGCGGCCACACAGGACGGTGCCGTGGCATCGTTCAGCGTGATGCCGGACAGGTCGGCCGCACCGGTGTTCGTGACCGTGATCCGCCAGCGGGCGGTGCCGCCGGACGGGATGGTAGCGGCCTTCACCCATGGGCCCGCACCGCCCTGGCCGCACGCGGCGCTGTCTGTCGACGCGCAGACCTCCTTGGCCAGGGCCAGATCGGTCACAGTCACGGTCGCCGACGCTGGTGGCGTGGTGACCGGTGGCGTTCCCGGCGGCGAGTTCGGCGGGACGAAGGACGCCGTGACCGTGTTGGTCATCGACGACGTCACGTTCGGCGTCGCGCAGTAGACGGTCTGGGCGGCGGCCGCCGGCCGGACCACGGTGGCGGCCAGCGTGCAGGACGGTTCGGCGGGATCGTTCAGCACGACTCCGGTGACCGGCACGCTGCCCGTGTCGGTCACCGTGATCCGCCAGTACGCGGTGCTGCCGGACGGGACGGTGGCCGACGCGGCCCACGGTCCGGTGCCGCCCGTGCCGCAGTCGGCCGGGTTCAGCGACTGGCAGACCTCCTTGGTGATGGTGAGGCCGTAGACGTCGACCGTTGCCGAGTCCGGTGCGCTGCGCAGCGGGCGCGTGTCGGGGGGCGCGCCCGGTGGCACGAACAACGCCGTCGCCGTGTTCGTGTCGGCCACCGTGACGTTCACCGTCGAGCAGTAGAACTGAACGCTCTGGCTCGCGGGCACGGTGAACGTGCCCGCCGCACTCACGCAGCCCGGTTCGGCCGGGTCGTCGACGGTGGCGTTCCCGATGTCTACTGTAGATGGATTGGTCACCGTGATCCGCCAGTACGCCGTCGATCCGGCCGGGATGGTGGTGGACTTGCCCCACGGACCTGCTCCGGTCGACGCGCACTGGGCCGGATCGGTGCTCTGGCACACCTCCTTGGTCAGCGTGAGCGTCGGCGTCGGCACCGACAGCGCGAGCTGCGTGGCCAGGAACGAGTCGCCGCTGGTGGCCAGGCCGAGGTTCATGCTGGTGGCGCCGACCGCGAGCGCGCCCTTGGGCAGTTGCACGATCTTCGCGTCGACCGAGAAGTTGTTCAGTGGCGCGGGATCGACCTCACCCTGCGCATCGCTGATGAAGTAGTTGTTCGGGTCGCCAGTGGACGGTTCACCCAACGGCGTGCCGTTCACCTGGAACTGGTCACCATTGATCCCCCAGTCGCCCTCGAACGCGGTACCGCCCAGCTTCACCGATCCACCGGAGTACTGGAAACCGGCGATCGGCACCGTGGTCACCGGGGCGGTGGAGTCCTGCCGGACGTGTCCGTCGTAGACGTAGACCTTGCGGGGTGTCGGCGCGTAGGTGGGGTCGGGCCCGGGAAACGCGTAGACGACGGTCAGCGACCAGCCACCGAAGCAGTTGAGGCCCTGTGGGGCCCAGATGTTGCCGACGGTCACGTGCACCGGCGCGCCGGTGGTCACGCCGGTGAACATCGACGTGATGTCCGCCGAAGCGCTGTAGTACTGCGGCTGATTGGCGTTCGGGACCGGTTCGCTCACGAAGGTCTGCGGGGCAATGGACTGCGTGCCGCCAGCACCCACCGTGACCCGCGTCGCCTGCGTCGCCGGACTGCCGGGGGGCAGCGTGGCGGGGTCGTCGAGGCTCACGGCGTTGGCCGAGCAGCCCGGCGTGAACGGCACGCCGTTGCCCTGCGTCACCTCACCCGTGTCGCCGGCCCAGTAGAGCCGCGCGAAGTCCACCGTGGCGCCGGTCGGGACGGTGACCTGCGATATGCTCGAGTTGAAGGTCAGCGGGTCGGCGTCCACGTCCGCGTACCGCATGTCGTACTCGTCGTTGACCGCGTTGTTCGTCCGGTCGGCGCCGCCCGCGCAGGACGGCTGCGGCGTCGGATACGGCGACGCGGTCGACGGGCACTCCATGTTGCCGTTGCCGATGGTGACGAAGTCCCCATAGATGACCTTGTTGTAGGTCTGGGTGAACGGCTGGATGACCTCGGCGTGCGCGATGCCGGGAGACGAGACCAGCGGGATCGCCGAGCAGACGGTCAGGGCCACGACCGCGAGCGATCTCAACGCACGCGGAAGAAACACCGAACTCAGTGACGTCTCCACCCTCATGCCTCCCGTGTGCCGCCGGACCGCCCTGCCCATACAGAGCCGAACCGGCGTCGTTGATTACGACAGCGGTGCCAGCCAAACGGCCATTCTCCGGGAAACATCGTCAAAACTGACCGGACAACATCCCCAAAACTGATTGTTTCGGCAGAAACCGGGATTCATCCGCGCTATGGTGTGCAGCGTGTCCGACGCGGCACGCGCCGACAATCGAATGAAAGATGAAAGGGAAGTCCACAAATGCACAGGACCCTGCTCAAGGGACTCACGGTTGTCGCATCGACCGCCGCCGCCATGCTGGTGTTCGGCCTCGGCCAGGCATCGGCGACGCAGCAGGTGCCGCACCACGGTTCGCCCGGCACTGTGGTCGCGACGGCGGACGTCACTCGTCACGACGCCGCGGCCGACGCGACGACCGACGGCTGCATCCGCATCCGGCTGCCCTTGGTTGGCAGCATCTGGGTATGCCTGAGCGGCCTTGGTCAAGTGGGCGAAGGCTCCGCCCACAACCAGGTCTAGGGGTCGGCGAGATGTGGGTGTGTCGACGAACACGGCCGACGGCACACCCACATCGTCAGCGCTCGCCCCGAACCGGCTGGCGGTTCGGGGCGAGTTGGTTCACCGCCGGATCACCCGGCCACGGATCGCGGCCGGGTGACCGTCCGGCCCCACGACGGCGTGCGCGGTGACCCGCAGCCAGTGGCCGCCGAGGGACGGGATCAGCCGAAGTTCCACGTCCGCGGGTCGGCCGTCACGGATCAGGGCCCGCCATGCGCCGGACACCACCGGATCGGGTTCGGTCAGCAGTCGCCAGTCCGCGATGTCCATCGGGCCGTTCTGGTGCGGACGGCCGAAGATCTCGTACAGCCCGGCCGACCAGACAACCCGGCCGGTCATCAGGTTGACCGAGAACACCCCGAGACCGACTTCGCCGAGCATGTCCAGCGTGTCGGCCAGCTCAAGCCGGTCCGCGATCGGCATGCCGATCGTCCTGGCCAGCCGGCGGTCCTCCTCTTCGCCGACGACGTGCCAACCGGGCACCCAGGTGCACAGCACGGCGCCGTCGACCCGCGTGGCCCGCACAGCGATCGACGGGGAGCCGGCCAGATCGGTGATCGGATCGGGCGCCACGGCGAAGTGCTCGGTCGACCGCCCGGTCCGCAGCGCCTCCGCGCAGACCTGGTGCAGCGTGCGTGCCGCGTCCCCCGTTACCAATTCCAGCAGGCCGACGTTCGCGAGTGGACGACCGGGCGCACGTAGGGCGCGCCGCGCACGGTCGTTCATGTGCCGCGCGCAGCAGTCGCCGATCGCCGGCCCGGACGGATTGGTCGGCCATGCCAACACAACCGCGGCTTCCTGCATCAGGTCGGTCGCGCGGTACAGGTCGATGACACCTGGCGATCCCGGGCTCAGCAGTGTCATGGATAACGCCCCTGCCGTGACGACGTCACCTGACGCCGGGCGATCAGATTGCCCATGGCCTATTACGCCTCTCTTCCACCTATCGTCCCGAACGAGCGAAACGCATCCCGCACGAAAGAGTACGTGTAACCGAGCGCGATCGATGTCCTGGTCCACCACATGACCGCGGGACAGTGACCATTATGGTGCATTCGAAGGACGTAATAACACAACGCCACCGACCGGGCCACTTAGATACCACCAATGGGTGAGCCCTGTTCGGGTGAGAGATAGGCACCCGTCTACCAGAAACGCGGGTGGCCGGCCGACAGGACGGCGCCGACCAGACAGTCCGCATCGCGACCTCGGGCAACAGACATCCGGATGGCACAATGACCAAGGCCCGGCCGAGGCGAATTCCATCAGTTTATCCAGGTGGGATCGACAATCTCCGCGACGACCAGTTGCTCGATGCGGTGCGCACCGGCGACACCGACGCGTTCGGCGTGCTCTACGCCCGGCACGCGGCCCAGGCCCGACGGGTCGCGGCGCAACTGGCCGACTCGCAGGCGGACGGCGAGGACGCCACGTCGGCGGCATTCCTTGCCCTGCTCGAACAACTGCTGGCCGGGCACGGCCCGACGCTGTCGTTCTGGCCCGATCTGCTCGCCCGGTTGCACCACGCGACGAGCCAGTCCCGTGCCGAACTCCGTTTCACCGATCGGGAAGAGATCCAGGACGCCTGTCTGTCCGATGCCCTGCTCGACTCCGTCCGGCGTCAGCGCGAACGGGACATCACCAGGCAGGCGTACGCCTGCCTGTCCGGGCGGACCCAGAAACTGTTGCGCTGTCTGGTGATCCAGGGCATGTCCGTCGACGCGGTCGCCGCATCGCTGCGGACGGAGCCGAAACTGGTGACCAAGGCGGCCACGGTGGCGACGGAGTCCCTGCGGGTCGCCTACCTGCGGGCGCACGTGCCACCGCCGCTCTCGCCGGGCTGTGTCCAACCGGCCGGCCGGCTTGCGGCCTGGTTGTGCGGGCATCTGTCCGCGCAACCGGCGCAGCAGGTCAGTCGGCATGTGGCGGACTGTATGCCGTGCGCGCAGGCCGCGGATCGACTTGCGCGGCTGCGCGGACGGATGCGCCGCTGACCGACGGTCAGTTCGGCCGACGGTCCTGGTCAGGATGCACCGACAGCAGGGACATCTGAAAGGACAGGGCGACCGCGTGCGCGCGGTCCCGCGCGTTCAGCTTGCGCAGCAGCCGATAGGTGTGCGTGCGCACGGTGCTGGCGCTGACGTTGAGCCGGTGGGCGATCTTCTCGGCGGTCATGCCTTCCGCGATCAGCTGGAGCACCTCCAGTTCCCTCGCGGTCAACGGGTTCCCGTGCGAATCGCACTCGTCGGACGGCGGTGTCACCGAAACCCCTCTGGTTCGACACGGCGGTCAGGTTGTCAGTGGAAGACCGACGTGACGAACGTGATCACGGCCTCGGCCCAGTTCTTCAGATCGTTGAGTATGTTGCCGACCAGGCCGGCCGACTGGCCCGGCTGGCTGACCAGGAAGAAGACCAGCAACGCGATCCCGGCCCACATGAGGACCTTCTTGAATTTCGGCGACACCTATCCGCTCCATTTCGACTCGTACTGGTGATCGTGGCGCACCGTCGATGTCCCGATCGGCACCTTCGACGGATGCGTGTTGACGACGACGTGCAACAGGGACGCGGTGCGGACCGCCGTACGGACCAGTCGGGACCGCCGAAATCGCACCGGTTGACGCGTGCCGTCCGAGAAGGCCATGGCGACCTTGCGACTACTCGGCAGGGCGACGATCGCGTACAACCCGAGGTCCTGCTCCACCGCCATCGTGCCCAACGGCGTGGTCGCGCACACCGCGAGGCCCAGCCGGTCCGGATCGATCACCGCGCGCAACTGTCCGGCGAGGCTGCTTGCGGCGGCCCGGTCCCGCGCTCTCGGCCGGACCGTGATCAGCACGAGATCGGCCGCAGTCAGCAGCGCCATCGGCGTGGCCGGTCCGAACCGCCCACAGTCGACGAGCACGTCGGGTCCGGACCGGCCGACGTCGGTCAGCGCGGCGGCCAGCGCGTGCCATGCGGCCGTGGTGACGAACCTGAGCTGCGTCGAGTCGGTCAGTCCGGCCAACAGCAGGCAGTTCGGCGCGCCGGGCACCCGTTGCAGGTGCTGGTCGAGTGCGTCGGATCCACTGGTGCCGGACCTGGCCGTCCCGATCGCGAAGCTCAGTACGCTGCGGTCCGGGTGCGCCACGCCGCCGGCCAGCCACCCGCTCGCCAGGCTGCCGCCTACCGGATCGGCGTCGACCGCCACGACCGGGCCCGGCCAGACGGAGGCGAGCAGCGCGACACTGGTGGTGATCCCCGGCGACGACTTGCCGGACACCATGGCGATCATCGCCATCACGGGGTCCGGCGCTGGTCATTCCAGCATGGCGCAGCGGTGTTCATCGGGCATCCTCCTCGTGGTGTGGCGCGGCGCGGCGACACCACGACAGACCGCGATGACACAGTTCTCTTACGGCGACAATGGACTGAATGTGCCGCGGCGGATCAATCCGAGCTGACCGGCGGATGGTATCGTCGGCTGGCGGGTGTGTCCTCGGGCGACACGGTGGCCCGACCAGCCGCCCATGGCGCGGAACCCAATGGAAACGCCTCGTCCTCGGCAAGTCGCAGGACGTCGCTCAACCGCACACCCAACGCACCGCTCGCCGTGACGAGGCGCAGCAGGCTGGGTGCGCGCTTGGCCTGTTCCAGCCGCGACAGTACCGACGGGGACAGTCGCAACCGCAGTGCCGCCTCCGCCAGGCTCATGCCCTGTTGGAGGCGCGCGGACCGCAGCCGGCTGCACACGGCACTGACGATCGCGTTCGCGTCGGCCGTGTCCATCGGCTCTGCGCCGACATCGGCGCTCGTGCGGCGTTCCGAAATGGCATTCTGGGTCGCTCCACTGCCGTGCTGCACCTGTACTCCCGTGATTGTCGCTACGTCGGATGGCATTCACCGTTGAGCATTGTCTGATCCATCTGGTGAATCTTCGTGTTGTGGCGTAAGCAAACCGCCGGACACCGAGGTATCAGTGGCCGGCCAGTTCCGTGGCGATCTGCGCCGCCATCGCCAGGGTCATGTGCCGCTGCCAACCGCGCCAGCCGCGGACCTCGTAGCGGTCGATCCTGATCTGCTGGCGCATCGATCGCCAACGGATATCCATCCGCCGCGCCTCGGCGATCATCCGGTTCACGTCGCCGTCGGTCAGCGCCCGTCGGGACGCCGCCCGGTAGTAGGCCGCTGTCTGGTACGGCGTAACGGAGTCACGGGCGGCCGACCTGTCCGTCAGCAGCATGCCGTTCGCCGCGACCGGCCCGACCGCCGCCAGATCACGGAACTCGCCCGCGGTGAGCCCGGCCAGATACTGGGTTCTCCTGCCCTGCAGCCAACGCAGCAGCGAGCCCTTTTCCGCACAGAACAGCGAAAGCACGACCCGTTCCGGCGCCAGCCCGAGCGCCGTCGCACGGTCCACCATGTCGCGTGCCATCCGCGATTTGGACCGGTACACGATGTTCGGCGGCATCTTCGCGTACCGACGCCGTTCCTCGCTCGCCACCCAGTCTCTCGGTACGTAGAGATCGATGTCGATCAGGAAGAGGCAACCGTCCGCCGTGCCGTAGAACAGCAGGATCGCGCTCTGACAGCTCTCGATCCACCCACTGTCCACACTGCACTGCCGCTCGGTGGCGACGGCGCTGCTCCCCCGCTTGACGAAGCTGGCCTCGATGACATAGAGAATGCCGCCGGGGCCGGCTCTTTTCAGGACGAGATCGCGGAGTCTCGCCCTTGCCTTGCCTTCGTCCCACTGTGCCGTGGTGAGCAGCCGCTGCGCGCCTTCGGTGCGGTGCCGGCCCGAACCGGATGCGATGTTCCGCCGGGCCTGCGCCGGCTCGACCAGTATGCCGGCCAGGCCGTGCATGTAGTGCAGTGCCCGCAGCCTCGGCTCGGCTCTGGCGAAACTGGACGAGATAATCAGATGCACGCTCCGCAGGGCATGTTCGACATCAGCGAAACGCTGCCGTGGCCGACCGTCGGCGGGAACCGGAACGAGATACGGCGCGACCTGACTGTCCTGGCGCGCGGCATTCCGATTCAACATCAGCGACTCCGATCCCACGTTCGCATCCGCTCCGTCGACGTATTTCCGAGAAACCCTAGCGTGCCCGGTGCCGGCCGACCCGCACGCTCTCGCGGTTCACCCTAATGGAATATTCGCCGTCACGCTGGCGCTCCGAAGGTGGCCGCGATAGGCGAATATCTGCCCGTGTCGAGCATCCGAAGTGCCGTTGGCATCAAAAGAAATCGATTGCATGCACCCAGCGTCACGATATCTGATCGGCGCCGTCATTAAAATTGACTACCCTCGTTGCTCCGTCACCAAGTCGGGTGACTGCCGATACCTCCAGCACACGGGTAACTTCTTCCATGGGTGCTCCAGACCCACGCCCAGCAATTCGGAAAGTAGTGTGAGTTCAGGAAAGGACGGACATGACGACCACCACCCAGACGAAGCGTCTTCGGCAACGATTTGAACTGTGGGACACCGACCACGACGGGATCGTCAAGCGCGCCGACTACGAAGCGGAGGCCGTCCGGACCGTTCGGGCGTTCGACGAATCGCCCGAATCGGCCACCGGCCGCCAGGTGATCTCGTCGTACCTGGGTATCTGGGACTATCTCGCGCCCAAGGCCGGAGCGAGCGCCAAGGGTTCGATGAATGCCGACCAGTTCT
The DNA here is from genome assembly GCA_036503065.1 of Pseudonocardiaceae bacterium. Lineage (GTDB taxonomy): Bacteria > Actinomycetota > Actinomycetes > Mycobacteriales > Pseudonocardiaceae > DATEPR01. Next base: position 10,149 of record DASXXM010000054.1, read on the forward strand.
TGTCCGTGGTCGGGAACGAGGTGCTGTCCGCAGGCGGCGCCGGATTCAACAAGGTGTTGCGTTCGACGATCGAGGCGATCGTCGCGCTGTGCGACACCGACGGCGACAACCAGATCAACCCCAAGGAGTTCCGCAAGTGGGGCAAGGCGATCGGCCTGTCCCAGACCGAAGCTGACGATGCGTTCCAGAAGATCGACGCCGACCACGACGGACATCTCGATGTCGACGAGTTGGTCGACACGGTCCGGGACTACCACCTCGGCAAGTCGGACGTACCCCTACTCGGTATGTGACACCGCACCAAGGACGCTCGGTCCCTCACCAGTTCCGTACGGTGAGGGACCGGAGGCGGTCACACGTCGACGGGCACCGTGATGCCGCTGGCCCGTGCCTGCTCGATGATCTGGTCGCGTTCTGGCCATCGGGCCCAGAACGCGCCCTGGTGGCCCAGTTGCACCAGGCAGGTCAGGAACGGGTTGTCCGCGTAGTTGTTGTCGTGCCGGGTCAGACCGGGTGCGGTCGGCAGCATCACCCGCGGATGGTCGGCCGCCGGCACATGGTCCCACAGGAATTCGATCGTCCGCAGCCGGCGTCCGTCCGGCCGGTCGACGGTCTCCCGATCCTCGGGCAGGTCCGGTGAGAAGTAGTACACCGGGCGGAAGGCACGGGACCGCTCGAACATGAACTGTCGCTCGTAGGCCGTCACATCGGCACACAGCTCGATCGGGGTGAGCACGATCGGCTCGGTCGCGGTGTTGGACTGCAACCCCGGCACCGTCCGCACGCCACCGCACTGCCGCGCCAGGTGCATGCCCAGCGGCGAGTAGGGGAAGACCCGCAGGCCGAGCGTGAACCCGGTGACGGTCGCGTTCAGGGCCAGTGCGGTGTCGACGCACTCGCGCACGGAGGCCGGCGTCTCGCCCGGCATGCCGAGAAGTATCTCGACCATGGTGCTGATGCCGTAGCGGTGAGCCAGCTTGACGACCCGTTCGGTGTCGTCGAACGAGTAATACCTGGTGCCCCGCGCGGTGACCTTCCAGCCGGCCAGCAGGTCATCACGCACGTGGTCCGGTGCCACGTTGATCCCCCGGCAACCGGCCTGGGCCAACAGGTCCGCGAACTCCTCGTCGAACGGCGCCGGTTGGGAGTAGATCCACAGCCGCAGGTCATGCAGCGGGGAGCCGTTGTCGGCCGCCTTGCGGCGGACGATCTCGCGCAGCACGGCCTTGCTGTGGGCGATGGCCAGATTGAACTCGCTGTCGGTGGTGTGGAGATCGTGGACTCCTTGCGCGGTCAGCGATTCCATCTCGTCCACCACCGCGTCCACCGGCCGGCGGGCGAAGTGGTTGCCCTTGGCGTCCGGCTCGACGCAGTGCGAACAGGCGAACGTACAGCCGTTCTTGGTGAGGATGTTGCCGAGGCCGCCCTGCTGGTAGTAGGCCAGGTTGTCGACCTTGAGCGGTACCCCGGAGCGCCGAACGTAGGGCGTCGCACGGTTGACCTGCCAGGCGCGGCCCTCGCCGTACCCGGCGGCCTCGAGCACGGACCCGGCCGCGTACCGGCTGGGTTCGGTCGGCACGCGACGAATCTGGCCCCGGCCGACGTTCACGATGAGGCCGGGTACCGACGCCACCGAACCGCCGTCGGCCAACGCGGCGGCGAGCCGGCAGATGATCTCCTCGCCGGGGCCCTTCACCCCGTAGTCGACCCCGAAGTAGTCGACCAGCGCGAACGGCATGGACGAGAACCCGACGCCGCCCGCGACCGTCGGCGCCGCGGTGCGCAGGCGGATCTCGGCGATGATCTCCCGGTGCTCGCCGACGAAGACCTTCTGCTCCTGGGGATAGATGGTGTCGGTGTTCCGGATGGTGATGCCGACCAGTAGCGGCCGGTGCGTCGCGAAGTAATCGGCCAGCATCGGGCGCCACTGGTGTGGGCGCAGGTTGAGATCGACCACGTCGACGTCGAATCCCGCGTGCTCAAGGGATGTCGTGAGGATGTCGATGGCGTAGGGCGTGATGACCGGCTGGATCCGGTTGGGGTTGACCAGGGTGACGAGTGCTTGTCCCATGCCGTCCTCTTGTGTCGGGATACCTCGCGGGGGTCAGCTGGCGATGCGCCGCACCACATGCGTCGTCGCGGCCGCCCGGACGAAGGGCACGATCGGCGGCACCTCCTCCCGCGTGATGCGCAGTTCCAGCACGCCAGGGCGGTCCGTATGGCCGTCGTGGTAGTCGGCGAGCCGGTGGGCGAGTTCGGCCTCGGTGCCGGCGCTGCCCACCCACAGGCGGCCTGGGTCACCGAAGCCGCGGGCGACCGCCGCGATGTCCACCGGGCTGAACCGGGTGCACTCCAGCCGCGAGTCGAACAACAGACGCTGCCGGGAGACACAGGTACCGTGCCGGTGGTTGTTGAAGATCACGTACAGGATCGGCAGGCGCAGGTCGACGGCCGTGTGCACCTCGAACCCGTTCATCAGGAACGACCCGTCGCCGCACAACACCACGGTCCGCTGGCCGTCGCTGCCCAGTTGGGCGCCGACGGCGCCCGGCAGCGTGTATCCCATGCCGCCCATGCCCAGCGCGACGGTCACCGAGATGCCGCGCGGCACGGCGAGCCGGTGCAGCGCCGACGCGCCACAGTTACCCGCGTCGACCAGCACGTGGCCGTTGGTCGGCAGCCAGGCCGCCACCGCGGCGATGGCCTGGCTGGCGAGCAGCGTGTCACCGCCCGCGTCGGTCGCTAATTCCACTTCCGGCAGGAAGTGCCGCAACTCGTAGCCGACCGGCGGCGGCACCGCGAACGGCCGCTCCCCCAGCATCGTGACGAGCTGTCGGCAGGCCGTCCCCGGATCACCCTCGACGACCAGCGACGCGGGAAACACCGCGCGGGCGACGGTGCCATCCAGGGTGACGACAGCGACCCACGCCGCGGGGAGCCCGGCCAGCGGCTGGCGGTCGAGCACACCCAACCCGGAACCGGCCACCAGCACCAGATCGGCCCGCCGGATCAGCTCGTGCGCGGAGGGATGCCCGGACGCCCCGACCACGCCGTGATACAGGTCGTCGTCCTCGGGAAAGGCACCGCGTGCCGACATGGTGGTGACGACCGGGATGCCCGCCCGCCGGGCGAACTCCGGCACCGCGTCGAAATCCCGGGAAGCGCGCGCCTCGGGGCCGATCAGCAGGACAGGCCGCTGTGCCTGGCACAGTGCCGCGAACAGCCGCCGCAGTTGGGCCGGACCGGCCACCGGCGGGGACGCCAGGTCGGCGAGTGATCGCGGCCAGTCGGCCGGCCGAGGCCCCGCGTCGAGTTCGAAGACGTCACGCGGGATCAGCAGCGCGGCCGGACCGGGCCGACCCGACAGTGCCGTCGCCACGGCATGGCGCAGCATCGGCCAGAGGTTCGTTGGTTCGGTGAGCCGGCCGGTGTACTTGGTGACCGAGCGCAGCAAGCCGGCCGCGTCGACGGTGCCCGCCCGGCCGGTGGCCTCCTGGAACGCGCCGAGACCGTCCAGCTCGGCGGGCGACTGGCCGACCAGTGCGAGCACTCCGGTGCCGTCCGCGAGCGACTCGGCGAGCCCGACAGCCAAGTTCATCATGCCGCCACCGGATGTCGAGCAGCACACACCGAGCGTGCGATGCACCCTGGCGTGGCAGTCAGCCATGAAGCCCGCGCCGTCCTCGCGCTTGGCCAACACCGACGTGAGCCGGCCCGCGCCCAGTCGGTGGATCGCGTCGTGCAGGTGCTCGATGTTCGCCCCGCTGACCCCGAACACGTAGCGAACGCCCCAGTCCCGCAACACGTCGACGATCGCGTCCGCCACGGACGACGACTCGTGTGCAGTCATCCGCCGGCCCGCCAGCGCACCGCCGCCGCACCGGCCAGATCCCCGGCATGGGCGAACCCGGCCAGCACCACAAGGCCGTTGTCGGGGATGGCACCGTCCTCGATGGCGTGGGAGAGGGTGATCGGCGCGGCGGCCCCGAAGAGATTGCCGTACCGGTCGAAGGTGTCCAGGTGACGGTCCCGGTCCAGCCCGAGCGCCGCCGACCAGGTGTGCAGGAACATGTGGTTGGGCTGGTTCGTGATCAGGACGTCGATGTCGCCGGTGTCCACCCCGACGCGCGAACACACCGTCCGGACGACGTCGGGCACCAGGCGGTTGCCCCGCTCGATGATCTTCTCGACGCTGGCCTCGGTGAACCGGACGTTCATCTGGCCGCTGCCCGGTTCCCAGTACCTGCGGTCGTCGCTGAACTGCAGGCCCACGTCCGGCGCCGCCTCGGGCCGGTGCACGATCTCCACGTCGAGCACCGGTGATTCCGCCGACGCCACCACGTAAGCGGCCGCGGCGCCGTCTCCGGGAATCGCCGACGGTGGACAGGTGATGACGTCCGGCTGGGCGAAGATCGTGCCCGCCGCGTTCTGTACGTTGCACAGCAGTGCCGTCCGGGCCGATGTCGTCTGGATGATCATCTTGGCCAGGCGCAGTAGCATGACGAACGACGCGCAACCGGCGTTGTGCACGTCCAGCACCCAGTCCGGGCGGGCGCCGATGCGGTGCGCGAGTGCCGCGCCGACCCCGGTGAAGGGGACGTCCGGGAGCAGGACGTTGGTGAGGATGACGTCGAGCCCATGGCGGGCATCGGACCCGAGCCGGTCGAACAGGTCGCGTGCCGCCCGTTCGACCATGTCCACCGCGCTCTCCCGATGGCCGCTCACATGGCGGTACGTGGGCGGCCGGAACATGGGGGTGTCCCAGTTCAGCGTCGTGTCCGGATCGATCAGGGCCGCGTAGCGGTCGAGTCCGACCGGATCGCCGGGCAGGTAGCGGCCCACGTCGATCAGGCTCACCGCGGTCAACAGGCCACGTCCCGCCGTGCGGCCCACCAGGTTGCACCGGCGTGCCGGTACTGCAGGATCGCCTTCAGGTTCGCCAGTTCCATGGAGTGGCCCGCGTAGAACAGCGGCCACAACTCCCCGACCCATGGCCGGTTCGGGTCCGGATGGGGATCGCGGTCGTAGTTCGGGTGGTGGCAATTCGTCCAGATCAGCACGGTGCCCGGCCGGTCCAGTACGAGCCGGGCGTCGACCAGCCGGAACAGGTAGATCATCCACAGGTCGTCACCCTGGTCCCAGGCGCAGTGGTAGTCGACGGTCCGCGCCGCGGCGTCCGCGCGCAGTTCCAGGTGGATGCGGGTGTCCGGCACCAGGCGATCGGTGCCGACATAGCGCCCTGGTTCGCCGGTCGGAACGAGGTCGCGGGTGCTCAGGGTCCACTCGCCGAGGTTGCCCACATCGGCGAGATAGTCGTAGACGACGTCGATCGGGCAGGCGATGTGCTCGTGCACCGTGCAGAAGCGCCCGTAGACGTCGACGTGCGGGTAGGACGGCCGGGTCAGCTCAATGGCCTTGGAGACCAACGCGTCCCGGCTCATGCCCTCGCACCGCACCAATCCGGGAATGCTGTCTACATCGGACGTACGAACGTTCATGTCTGACCTTTCCGCACACAGTGACATTGGCTCGCTCCGCTCGCGGGTCCAGCCGCTGTTACGCGGTGTCTTCGCTGCGCTCGCAGTCTTGTCTATGGTCCTCGACGCTCATCGGCGGCGAACCTGGCCCTCGACCAACGTGAGCAGGCCGTCGGCGACGATGGTCCGTCCGAGCAAGTCCAGCCCCGCTCGGCGGAACAGTTCCACGAACTCGCGTTCGGTCCGCTCCTTCCCGCCCAGGAACAGCAACATGAGCAGGTCCATGCCGGTGTGGACGGTCTCCAGCGGGCCACCGCCGCCAATCATCAGTTCCATCGCGACAACGCGTGCTCCGACGGGCGCACTCGCCACGATGTTGGACAGGATGCCGACCGCGGTCTGGTCGTCCCAGTTGTGCAACACCTGCTTGATCAGGTACAGGTCCGCCTTGACCGGGACCGACCGGCGGAAGTCACCGGCCACCAGTTCGACTCGGTCGGCCAGGTGGCCGCCACGCGCCAGGGGCGTGTCCGCTCCGCCCAGCACCGACTCGAGGTCGAACAGGACGCCACAGGTCGTCGGATTCCGTTCCAGGACCGCACGCAGCAGTCGTCCGCCACCGCCGCCGATATCGGCGACAGTGCCGACACCGGTCATGTCGAGCAGATCGACGGCCGCGCCGATGGTCAGCTCGGTGTTGTTGGCCATGGCCCGGTTGAACAGTTCCGCGGTCTCCGGCGCATCCGTGGCCAGATACTCGTACAGGGTCTTCCCGTGCACGAGCGGAAAGGCACTCCCACCGGTGCGCACCGCGAAGCCGAGGTGCTGCCACATGTCCAGCGACCAGTCCAGCAGCCGGCAGACATCCACCGCGTTACCCGCACCATTGGCCACCAGCAGGTACGACGCCGTGTTCCGCCGGTATGAGCGCTCGCCGACCTGGTCGACCAGACCACGCGCGGCCAGGGCACGCAGCAGCCGGTTGACCGTGTCGGGGGCCGCATCCACGCGTGTGGCGAGCACGTTGGCCGCGACGACCTCGTTGTCGAAACCATCGAAGGCGTTGAACAGCCCCAGTTGGACAGCCGCGCCGATGGCGGCGGTGGAGGCCACACCGCCAATCAGTTCGTATACCTTGGCGACATCGTGACTGTCCGGCTGCCCGAACATCTGTGTCATCACGCTCTCCGTTCTCGAAATGGACTCGCTCCACATCACAGGTCGACGGCCGCGGTCAGCGCCAGTTCGTCGCGCAGCAACAGGATCCGGCTGCGGAACCGTTGGACCTTGCCGCTCGGGGTGCGCGGCAGCGTGTCGCGCCGCAGGAACAGGCATCTCGACAGCCCGACACCGGCCTTCGCCATGATCGCGTTCGCCGCCTGCACCGCGAACGCGGGATAGTCGTCCAACTCGTGCTTCAGCTCGACGAGCAACACCAACTCACCCGATGCCGCGGCCGGCAGGTCGATGACGACGGAACGACCGTGGCGCGCCGGTTCGATCAGGTCCACTGTGGCCTCCAGTTCGCGCGCGTAGACTTTCCGTCCCGCCACCGACAGCAGGTCGTCCACGCGGCCGACGACGTAGAGTTCGCCGTCCCGGACGAAACCGAGGTCACCGCTGCGGAATCCACTGCCCACGAAGCGTTCCCTGGTACGGACCGGGTCGGCGAAGTAACCGGACGCGAGACACGGCGAGCTGACGCGGATCTCCGACAGTCGGCCGGAATGCGCTGTGGCAACGGTGATCCCGGCGAGCGACGGCCCGACGGACACCACCGTGGTCGCATGCGGGTCGTCGGCCGCGGTGTCGACCACCGCCCCTTCGGCCAGTGCCACCGAGTCGAGCGCGACCGCCGTCGGTGGCCGCGACCACGGGACGGCGGTGACCGCCAGCGTGGCCTCCGCCATGCCGTACGCGGGCATGAACGCCGTCATGCCGAGGCCGTTGGGAGCGAAGGTGGCCTGCGTCCGCCGCAATACGTTCAGGTCGACCCGTTCCGCGCCGACCACGATCGCATCGAGGGCCAGCCGCCCGGCCAGTGGGCTGCGCTGGTGCGCCCTGGTCGCGAGGTGCAGCCCGGTGCTGGTGCCCACGGTGATCGTGCTGCCGAAGGCGACCAGATCATCGAACCAGGTCCGAGGGGCCATCGCGAACCGCTCCGGACTGGACAGCACGAGATCGTAGTCGCGGACCAGCGGATACAGCAGGCAGCCGAACATCCCCATGTCGTGCGACAACGGCAGCCAGGAACCCATGCGCCGCGGCCCGGAATCGGGGTCGAACATGCCGTGGATCACGCCGAGTTGGCGGGAGATCGCCTTCGACGTCAGCATGCATCCCTTCGGCAGGTCGGTACTGCCCGACGAGAACTGGATGAAGGCGACGTCGTCGGCGCCGGGCGGCTCGACACCGATCCGGCGACCGCTGTCCAGACTTCCCCAGAACCGCACCCGGTCCACGAGCGTGTCGGGCACCAGCGACGCGAGCCTGCCCTCGATCAACACCAGCGGCGACTGGAGCAGATCGACGACCGAACGCAACTGCCTGAGGTACTCTCGTGGGTCGGCTCCCTTGCCGGGCAACGGAAGCGAGGCGATCACTCCGCCGGCCAGCCACACGCCCAGCAAGCCGCACACGACGTCCACCGAGTTGGTGAGCACACACGCGACCCGCGTCCCGGGGACGACCCCGAGGCGACGCAACCGCGCCGCGGCACCCTGCGCGCGGCTGAGCACATCGCGCCACGGGGTCACCACGAAACGGCCGTCCTCCCAGGTGCGCAGGCAGCCACTGGCCGACGTGTCCGCCAGCGCGTCCCAGATCAGCACCGGCGCGGCACCCCGGTCACTCGACATCGGTGACCGACACGGCCGTGGACGGACTCCGGTGTGCCAGCGGCGTGGCGGGGCCGTTCGACTCCTTGAGCACCATGCGCTCCGGGTCGATCCGGATCACGTTCGTCGCCAGCCCGAGCCGTTCCAGCGACGCGATGACGCCCGCCGAGATGTCCAGCTCCCACCACCGCATGCCGTGCCGGAAGGAACGCGGGAACGCGTGGTGGTTGTTGTGCCACGCCTCACCGAACGACGCGACGGACAGCCATGCCACGTTCCTGGACTCGTCGTTGGTGGGATAGCGGCGCCGCCCGAAATAGTGACCGACGGAGTTCACCGCATAGGTCATGTGGTTGACCAGGAACAGGCGGACAAGGCCGCCCCACAGGACCGCGGTGAGAAACGCCGTGAGCGTGTGCCCGACAGCGAGCCCGATCAGCCCGGACAGCACGAACCCGCAGAGCACCACAGGGACGAACTCGGCACTGAGCAAACGGATGTGCTTCTCCCGCACCAGGTCCGGGCAGTATCTGATCGGATCGGATGCCAACCCCTCGTCGAACAGCCAACCGACGTGCGCGTGCCAGAGGCCGGCCAGCATGCCCAGGAATCCCGGCGGGAAGTCCAGGTGCGGGCTGTGCGGATCACCCGGCCGGTCGGCGACCCGATGGTGCCGCCGATGGTGCGCCACCCAGGTGAGCGGTGGCCCCTGGCCGGCCATGGCGCCGGCCAGGGTCAACGCGACGCGGATGGCCCGCGTCGTCCGGAAGGACCGGTGTGCCAGCAGTCGGTGATACCCGATCGAGATACCGAGACCGCACACGACGTACATCACCGCCAGCGCGGTCAGGTCCGACCAGCCGAAGGCCCGTCGCCACAACAGGAACATCGCGCCGCCGACGCCGACCAGGGGGATCACCGACGTCGCAAGCACGAACCAGCGGTGCTCTCGCCCGTTCATCGACTTCCCCTTTCCGCCAACGGAATCGCGGCGCGATGCAGGTGGGCCATGCGGGTGGCCAGCGACATCCGGCCTTCGAGCGTGAACGGCGGCGGCCTGCGGCCGTCCACATCGGTGAATCCGTACCGCACCGCGAGATCCCCGACGGTCAGCGCCCGGCCCGACCACAGGTTCACGTCCGGATCAGCCAGCAGCATGACCACCGCCCTGCCGACGTACTCCGGCGAGTGCGCGTCCGCGGCAGGCCCGTCACCGAGTGCCGACCACACCGCCTCGACCCGCTCCGTGCGCACCAGGCCGGGCAGCAGGCTCAGCGACCCGATGCCGTACCTGCGCAGTTCCACGGCCATGCCCAGGCTCAGTCGGTTGGCCGCCGACTTGACCATGTCGTACGCCGCCTGGCCAAGATAGGTGTCACCGTCGGTGTAGTTGATGCCGACGATGAGGCCCCGGCCGGCCGGCAGCATCAGCCGGGCCGCGTGTTGCGCAGCGATGTACTGCGCCCGCAGCGAATTCGCGAACAGGTCGTAGCGCCAGGCCGGCTGATCCCAGAACGGCGCGTCGAAGCGCGCCTCCGCGGACCGCTCGTAGCCGCACCACGCGTTGTTGACCAGCAGGTCGAGTCGGCCGTGCGTGCGGATGATCATGCCGAACAGCGCGTCCACCGCCGAGTCGACCGTGTGATCGCAGCGCACGGCGATACCGGTGCCGCCCGCCGCGCTGACGACATCGGCGGTCTCCTCGACGGTGCCCGCGAGCCCCTCGGTCATGACGGGTCCTCTGCGAGTACTGCGCCCGGTGACGTACACCGTGGCGCCCGCCCGGCCCAGGGCCACCGCCGTCCCACGGCCGACCCCTCGGCTCGCACCCGTCACCAGGGCGACCGTCCCGGTCAGGTCGGGCGGCGACCAGTTGTCCTCGTTCATGTCCATCGTCCTCACGTGGCTGGTCGGTCGGCAACCGCCGCTGGGTCGGGTACCGCGACGCGCAGCGTGCGCCGGTACGCGTCGGTGTCCGGTACGTCTGGCAGTCCGAACCGCGGCACGAGCAGCCCCATCGAGCTGGGCAGCGCGCCGCCGCAGGCCGCGGTGACCTCGCTGACATCGCTCAGTACCTGCACGAAGGTCCGCGACATCGGTGGCAGCGCGGACATGTCGTCCGCCGAGATGTCGTCCGGGTGCACCAGGCGCGGCGGCGCGATCTCCCGTCCCCGGTCCCTGGCGTGCTCGACGAGGATGTCGATGGCCGCGGCCATGGTCATCGCCCGGGCGCCGTGGGTCACCCAGTAGTCGCCGCCGGTCTCACCGCGTTCGATGGCCCGCACCACCGCCTTCGCCAGTACGTCCTGCGGCACGACGTCGAGCAGGTTCTGCGGATGGACCGGGAAGATCCGGGCCCGGCCACGGCACACCCAGTCGGACACGAGTTGCACGATCTGCGGCCGTGCCGTCCGGCCCGTGCGCGAGTCGCCGACCAGGTTGGTCGGCCGGTACACCGAGTGCGGGACACCGGACTCGGCGAGCACGACCTCGCCCTGGCGCTTCGAGCGGATGTACGGCGCCGTCACGTTGTCCGCGCGCAGTGTGACCGACGGGGTGCCGGCCAGCGCCGCGACGAACGCGGTGCTGATGTAGTGCACCGGCGCGGCCGCCCTGGCCGCCAGTTCCACCACCTGGCGGGTGCCATCGACGTTGACGGCCTCGTACCGGCCCGACGGCTGGCCCCATTCGGTCAGTGCGGCGGAGTGCACCACGGCGACGATCCGGTCGACGACCGACCTGTAGTCCGACATGGACAGACCGCAGTGCGACGCGGACAGATCGCACCGGAGCACCTCGGTGCCGCCTGCCGTCACGTTTCCCCGGTGCACCAGGGAGATCACCGGGCGCCGGCTGGCGATCTCGCGCAGGATCGCCTGCCCGACCACGCCAGACGCGCCAGTCACCAGGATGGCATCGCGCCTCATGCCCGTGCCTCGCGGCGCTGGATCAGCCGACTGGTCAGCCGGGCACCGCAGAACGCGACGGGCTCGGGCGGAAACGCCGGCTCCGGCCCGCCGACCAACACCGATGTCGAGAACTCGGTGTGCCGGCCGAGCACCAGGTCACGCAACACCTTGCCGCCGAGGTGACTGGCGGCGATGCCGTTGCCGCAGTAGCCGTAGCCGTGAAACAGGCCGGGGCCACGCGAACCGAAGTGCGGCACCAGGTCCCGCGTGACATCGACACAGCCGCCGTACGCGTAGCCGAACCGCACGTCCGACCACGCCGGGAAGTACCGCCGGAACGAGTCGCGCAACTCCCGGTAAACGGCGTCGTTCCGCATCCGTGCGGGCCGCATGTCCCGCCGGCGGAAGTAGCGCGGACTGCCGCCGGCCCACATGATCCGGTTGTCCGCGGTGAACCGTCCGCAGTGCAGGAAGGTCTTCGCCTCGACCAGTCCCTCCCGCCCTGGCCATGCGATCCGCGCCAGTTGCCGGTCGGTCAGGGGTTCGCTGACCAGCGCGTAACTCCACACCGGCAGCACACGCCTGCGGAAGCCGGCCAGTTGGTGTTGGTGCGCGCTGGTCGCCAGCACCACCCGCCGGGCGGTGACCGAACCGGACGGTGTCCGCACGTGATACCCGCCGGCCACCGGTTCGACCCGGACGGCTGGGGTGCGCTCATAGACGACGACCCCGTTGGCCCGTGCCACGTCGAGCAGGCCGCGCGCCAGCTTGAACGGGTTGACGAGTGCACCGCCGGTACGGACCGCGGCCATGATCACCGGGGAGTCGACGTACCGTCGTGCCTCGCGGGCGTCCATGACGGTGATCCCGAACCGCGAGCCGAGGCGCGCGGTCAGCTCTCGGCCGCGTGCCAGCCGGGCGACCTGAGCGTCGTCGACGGCCACCAACAGGTAGTCGTTGGTCTCGTACTCCGCGTCGATCCGGTGGCGGCGCACGAAGCGGCCGATCTCCAGGATCGAACGGGCCACCGCGTCGCACACCGTCGCCGCCTGCTCGAGTCCATACCGGAGCACGAGCTGCTGGAGGTCCTTGCCGACCGTCGGCGTCACGAACCCGTCCGCGGTGCCAGACGCGGCGGCGCCCGCGGCGGCCCGCTCGACCACGCGCACGTCGAGCGCGGGATCGGCCTCGCGCAGGAAGTGCGCGGTCCACAGCCCGGTGAAGCCGCCGCCGACGACACACACGTCACAGGACACGCTGGTGTCCAACGGTTCCCCGGCGGACACCGGGTGTACGTCCTGCCAGTAGACCGCGTGCCGGTACCCCGACATGGTCAACCACTCCTACCGTTTTACGGGCTGGTCAGACTGCCTCGAAAATGACCCTGGCCAGGCCGAGATGGCGCTTGCGGAACGGTTCGACGAACGAGCTGAGATAGCGTTCGTAATCCGCTACCGCCCGTTCCCCCACGATCCGCGCGGCCTCGGCCCGGTGCGCGCGTAACCGATGGAACCATTCCTGGCAGGTCATGGCGTAGTGCTCCGCGTCATTGCGGACACTCACCACGTCGAACAGCCCTTCGCTGGACTCGACGACCTCGGACAGCGCCGGTATCTCCGATTCCGGGAACACCGTCTCGACGACGAATTCCATGTCACGGACGGTGGCCCTGGTCATCCGCCTGTTGTTGCCCTTGACAGTGGTCTGGATCGCGACGCGTGACCCGGCGGACAACGCCGTCCGGCAGAATTCGAAGAACCGCCGGTAACCCGCGACCCGGGTCGCGCGTGGCAGTCCGAACCGCGCGAAGTGTTCGAACGCGCCGAGGGACACGATGGCGTCATAGGGCTCGTCCGGCACGTGGTCGGCCCAGTTCCGCACCAGCACGTCGACCGCGGCCGATCCCCACGCCGACCAGTCGGCCTGGCGATCGCTGATGGTGAGGCCGACGGCCCGGCGGACGCCGTAGCTCTCGGTCGCCCGCCGCAGCAGGCTTCCCCACCCGCACCCGACGTCGAGCAGTCGCGCGGCGCCACGCGCTCGAACACCGTCGAGTACCGCGTCGAGCTGGCGGATCTGGGCGCGTTCGAGAGTGTCGCCCGGTTCCCACAGCGCGCACGAATACGTCATCGTGGTATCCAGCCACAGCGCGAAGAACTCGTTCGACAGGTCGTAGTGGTGCCGGATGGCATCCGATGAGGCACCGAGATAGACCCGGGGCATCGTTATCGCACGCTCGCCGTCGCTGTCCTACCGGCCAGAGCCACCAGATCACCGATTGTGGCCACGTCCGCGGCCAGCACCGGATCGAACTCGACCGCGAGCAGGTCCTCGACCGTGTAGATGATGTCCGCGATCTGCAGGCTGGACAGTCCCACGTCCCGCAGCAGCGAGTTCGCGCCGAGCACGACCGGACCACGTCGGCCATTGAGTTTCGCGTTGATGAGGCGCACCACATCGTCAACGGTGACAGGCAATTTCGTGTCTCCTCACAGAATGTGCGTCCCGAAGAGGGCAACGCTCCGGTAAACGAACGACCGGCGGTCCGATGCGGCCCAAGACTCACAGACGGCAGGGACCTGGGCAACCCGGGAACATCGATTCCGCTGATATCGCCATTGCGGCGGTTGCGGTCAACTACGCAGTTGCCAGAATGTCCCCACACAACGAACGACGAGTGCCGCGCGGCACTCGTCGTTTCGGCTCTGTCGTTCAGTTGACGGTGATGTACCCGCGGACGCCGGCCCGCGTGCCGTTGGTGCGATGAACGCGGCACGTAACTGGTCCGGTTGTTTGTAGGGCTTGATCACCTCTGTGGGATGATCTTGGGGTGCAGACTGGGGATGGGCGTCCGTCGTATGACGAGCTTGCCGCCTTGGTCGTGCATCAAGCAGCGGTGATCGAGGAGTTACGAGCCGAGGTCGCCGCTTTGCGGGCAGAGAACACCGAGTTGAAGCGCCGGTTGGGTATGGACTCGACCAACTCCTCCAAGCTCTTGGAGGGCGAGGGTGGCCGCTTTGATTCCAGCCGCCCGCAGCCTTCGTGGCGACATGCCCAGTGCGAGGGTGGTCCGTAGCAGGTTGGACAGTTGGTGCTCCGGATCGGCGGCCTCTGACTGGGCCAGCGCGATTCCGGCCAGGACGCCGTCGCCACGGACGTAGGCAGAGAACGCCAGCAGACACGTCGCCTCGGCGCGCTTCGGCGGCGGGGCGGTCTTGGCCAATGTGGTCCATAGGCGTTCGGCGGCGGCCACGTCCAGCGTGTCGAAGTCGAGGAACGTGTCGCGGACCTTGTGCTCGGCCAGCGCCCCGACCAGCCCGATCACATCGTCCTCGGACAGGGAAGGCGGACTGGCCGCAGCAGCCTTGATGGCCTCCTGAACAGCACACCACCCAGCCCGATTCGGGTCGGTCTGACTCGCGAGGCCACCCGAATCAACCTGGGCTGGTTCGGCGTTACCGGTGAGCCTGGCCCGTGATGCCGCAACGCGGGCCAGCCTCTCCCCCAGTTCGGGTTGGAGGGTGGCGACGATGTCCCGTCGATGGCGGTAGGTGATGCGGTCGATGTGGGCGAGAGCCGCAGCGAGATCAGTCACGGCCGGATCCGGGAGCATGCGGGTGCAGCCAGCGCGGTCGTAGCAGTGCCATTGCTGGCCGTCCGCCGTGTCCGGTGTCCATAGTTGGTGCACCACGGGGAACCCCAAGTCAGCGAACACCGACTCGAACCGAGCCAGCAACTCCCGGTGCGGCAGATCACCGGCGGGTGTCCGGCCGCGACCGCCGACCGCGATCATGGCAACAGCGGCGGAGTGGTTCTCGACCAAGGGCACCCCCAGACACTCCGCCACGCTCCGCACACGGCGCAGCGGCGGCAGGTCGACTCGCACCACCACGTCGAGGGTGCCGCTCGCCCTACAGGCGGCGGTGGTCAATCCATGAAGCCCGAGTGACTTTCGCTCACCTATCCGATCAATTTGCACCATATTCCGAAGGACAAAAACTGTATATGCCACACTTCCAATGTGCTAAGCACGATGTGTCATGTGCATGTCAGATGGGTCAGCGTTCCCGTGTCGCTCAAAACTCCTGGCGATCGCGGCAATCAGGTCCGCAGACTCGGCAGGGCTCAGTGCGATCGCCACCAACCGCGAAGCGTGGCTGCGGAAAGGCGCTACTTTCGCCGTGCTGTCGAGGAAGACACCGCCTATTTGCTGTCGCTGAAACACGACGCGATCCC
>DASXXM010000055.1:0-25363 GCA_036503065.1 Pseudonocardiaceae bacterium
GCGGGCGTGTCGCCCATGAAGCCGACGTCGATCGCGTTGGCGCCGAACGCCTGGTTGACCAGCGGGCCGCTGCCGAACTCGTCGAACTTCACCTGGTAGGGCAGATTCGCCAGCTGCCCGGACAGTTTCAGCGGTGCCTCGACGGACTGCTGCTGGTCGCCGATTCGCAGGGTGACCGAACCGGTCCCGAAACTGGTGGCCGCATTCGACGTGCCGCACGCGGCACTCGCGCCGACCAGCACGATCAGGCCGGCGGCGATCAGGGCACGGTTCATCGCGGACTTCTCCTGTGGCGGAATTGTTCGGGGTTATCTTCCCGCTCATTCAGGATGCCGGCGGCGCCGGACGAGGGTCAACATTGCGAGTGCTGAAATTAAGTCCACCCACGGGCTGGGAATGGCGCGGTCAGCGAACTGATCCGACGCCGATCGGATTCCGGTACACCCGGTCCAGCGCCACCGCGCCCGCCGCGACGGCGAGCACGTCCTGGGCGGGGAAGCTGGACACCACGACCTTGCGCACCGGGTCGGTGCCCGCGCGGCAACGCGCCCGGACCTGTGCCCGGACCACGTCGAGGCAATCCGGCAGGAACAGCGTGCCCGCCTCGGTGAGCACCAGCAGCTCGGGGTTCAGCACGTCCAGCAGCAGCGCGGCCGCGCCGCCGATCACCTCGGCCCGATGCCGGAACAGTTGGCACGCTTGAACATTCCCGGCCTGGGCGGCGGCAAGTAGGGCCGAAAAGGACGGTCGCGGCAGGATGCCGGCCGCGGCCGCGCGGCGGGCGAGCGCGTCGCTGGACACGGTCGCCTGCAGGCAGCCGCGCCGGCCGCACGGGCACTCCGTGTCCGGATCGCCGAGTGGCTGGTGCGCCACGTCGCCCGCGGCCGAACCGGGTCCGTGGTGCACGTCGCCGCCGGTGACGATGGCCGCGTCCACCGCGTTGCCCACGAACAGGTGCACGGCGCTGGCCGCGGACCTGGCCTGGCCGAACAGCTGCTCGGCCATGGCCAGCGCACGCGCGTGGTTGTCCACGCCGACCGGCGCGGGGGAGTGCCGGGCGAAGACCTCCCGGATGGCCACGTCGGACCAGCCGAGCGGACCGTGGTCGACCAGCACGCCGCGGTCCGGATCGACCCAGCCGCCGCACGCCACGCCGATGCCCAGCGGCGCCCTGGTGACGGTGTGCCGCCGGACGAACGCCGGCAGCCGGCGCGCCGCCGACGTGAGTACGGCCCGGGGCGACGGGTCGGCGTGCGGCAGGCTCTCCTTCGCGAGCACGTTGCCCCGCAGGTCGAGGACTGCCAGCGTGCTGTGGCCGACCGCGATGTGCACGCCGGCCACCCGGTGCCGGTCGACGTCGATGTCCACCGGGATGTGCGGCCTGCCGATGCCACCGGCGGCCCGCGTCGCCAGCTCGCGGATCAGGCCGCCCGCGGCCAGGTCCGCGGTGTGTCGGGTGACCGCTGCCGGCGAGAGCCCGGTGGCGCGGGCGATGGTGCTGCGGGCCACCGGGCCACGGTCCAACACCGCGCGCAGCACCGTGGCGGACGACCCGGACACCCGGGCGGCCTGGCTCACCGGTGGCATGCGGTCGATCGTGACAGTGCCGGACGGGCCGGCCAACCCACGGACCGGCCCGCCCACCTGCTGAGAACGCTAGAAAGGCAGCCCGAGACCGCAGACGACCGGCTTGGCGTGCGCCGGGTCCAGGGCGTTGGTGACCAGTTGCGCCACACCGGGGTCGAAGGCCAACCCGATGTGCCCGACCGGGTCGAACGGGCACGTGTCCTGCACGAACTCGTTGCGCACGCCGGGTTCCCGGACGAACGACGTCTCGTGCGGCGTGACCAGCGCGTCGGCGGTGGACGCGATGACGGTGTAGCTGACACCCGGTTGCGCGATGGGACCGTCGGTCAGCGTGGCAACGGCCGAGCCGCCGGTGATCAGCTCGGCGCAGGCCGCGCAGCCGAAGCCGCCCAGCACCTGGTCCACCAGCGGCCGGATGCCCAGCAGGTCGGCGACGTTCACCAGGTTGGCGAACGTAGTGCCGTGGGTCGGCGGGGCGAGCGCGACCACCCGGTCGATCCGGCCCGCGTAGCCGAGCACCTTCGGCACGTACAGGGACTGGAAGGCGCCCTCGGAGTGGCCGACCACGTCGACCTTGGCGGCGCCGGTGCTGGCGCGTACCTGGTCGATGTAGGCGGCGATCTCGTGCGCGGACTGCTCGATCGGCACCAGGCCGCCGACCGGGATCGGCGGCGCCGCCTCGCCGTACGTCTGCGCGAACGCGCAGTAGCCGGCCGCGGCGAGAGCCGGTCCGAGGAACGCGAAGTTGCCGGGGCCGTTGCCGCCGAGGCCGTGCAGCAGGACGACCGGGTCCGGATGGGCCGTCGACGGACGACAGGCCGGGTCGTTGAATCCGGAGCCGGGGCCGGCCGCCGCTGTTGGTCCAACCGCGGCTGCGGTGCCCTGTGCGGTGAGCACGAGTGTGGCGCCGGCCAGCACGGCCAGCGCGGCGTGCGCGACTTTGCGCATGTGGATCCCTCCGACGAGCGGTTGGGTGTACGACACAGCACAGTAGAACAGGCAATCCTGTTGACAACAAGATCTCTTGTTCGAGAAAGGTAGGGCTGTTGATAACTCGGTCCGCTCGGTAGTGTCGGCGCGTGGCGGAGCGGACCGGGCGCCGGATCAGAGGGCTGGACGCCGACCAGCGGCGGGCACAGCGGCGGGACGACCTGCTCGCCGCGGCACTTGACCTGTTCGCCGACGCCGGCTACCCGAACACGTCGATCGAGCAGCTCTGTCAGGCCGCCTTCGTTGGCACCAAGGGGTTCTACGAGATCTTCGACACCAAGGAAGCCTGCTACCTCGCACTGCTGCGCCAGGTCTCCGCGACGATCGAGGCGCGGATGGTCGCGGTCCTGCGCACGCTGCCCGCCGACGAACCGGCCGCGACCGAACTGCTGCTGAGCACCTTCGCGCACGCGCTCGTGGACGATCCCCGGTTCGCCAGGGTCACGTTCGGGCAGGCCGGCGGCATCTCGGCCGCGGTGGAGCGGCAGCGGCGGGTGAACCGGCGCTGGGCCGCCGACTTCCTCACGTCGGTGTGGCAACGCGACGGAACACCCGCCGACCCGTCGCTCCACCGGGTCGCGATCGGCGTCGTCGGCGGCCTGTTCGACCTGGTGGCCGACTGGATGCTGGACCCGGGCGAACCGGACTCGCTGATCGCCGACCTGACCGTCTTCTACCTGGCCGTGCTGCGGGGCTTACCTGCCTAGGTGTTCGGCGAGTCGATTCAGGAATTCCCGTTGCGCGGCAACCAGTTTCTCGCCCGCCGTTGGCAGGGCGAACCAACCGACCCGGTCGATCTCCGGGAACTCGCGCTGCACGCCGGACCCCTTCGGCCACTCCATCCGGAACGTGCCGGGCACGACCTTGGCCGGATCGATGTCGCCCCGCAGCGCCCAGACCGTCACGATCTTGCCGCTGGACTGTTTCACCGAGCCCAGTTCGATCAGGTCGCCGTCGGGCACCGGCAGGCCCAGTTCCTCCTGGAACTCCCGCCGTGCCGCCGCCTGCGGGGCTTCGTCGTCGAGGTACTCGCCCTTGGGGATCGACCACGCGCCCGCGTCCCGGCGTGACCACAGCGGACCGCCCATGTGCGCGATCAGCACCTCCGGCTGTCCGTTCTGGGTGCGAAACAGCAAGATCCCGGCACTGCGTTTGCCCGCCATCGATCGATTTTATCTTCAGGACAGAAGGTGTCCGCAATGGCATCTACTGTCAGTCCCACAAGACCAACGAAGGGACCAGCGGTCATGGACTTCAAACTCGAACTGGTGATCATCCCGGTGTCCGACGTGGACCGCGCGAAGGCGTTCTACGTCGACAAGATCGGTTTCGTCGCCGACCACGACCACAGGGTCAGCGCGGACGTCCGGTTCGTCCAGCTGACGCCGACCGGCTCGGCCTGCTCCATCGCCTTCGGCGACGGACTCACCGAGGCCACGCCGGGTTCGGTCGAGGGCCTGCAGGTGGTCGTGGCCGACGCCGACGCCGCGCGCGCCGAACTCGTCGCGCGGGGCGCCGACGTCAGCGACGTCAAGGACCTGCCGTGGGGCCGGTTCGTGTTCTTCAGCGACCCGGACGGCAACCGCTGGTCGATCCAGCAGCTCGTCACCCCGTCCGCATGAGAACGCCCCGCAGGACCACGGCCCGTGGGTGCGTCAGTTGGTCCAGGTCGGCCCTCGGGTCCTCGTCGTAGACGACCACGTCGGCGGGCGCGCCGGGCACCAGCCCGGCGAGCCCGAGGTAGGCACGGGCACTCCACGACGCGGCGCCGAGCGCGTCGTGGGGTGACATGCCCGCCTCGGCCAGCACGCGGATCTCGTCGGCGATCCTGCCGTGCGGCCACGAGTCCGTCCCGGCCAGCACGGTCACCCCGGCTTCCGCCGCCGCGGCCGCCAGTGACCTGTGCCGGCCTGCGCCATCGAGGTACCAGGTCCGGTTCGGACTGTCCGGGCGTTCGCGCACGCGGGACATCGAGTCGAGGATCACCGACAGCGTCGGGGTCAGCGCGGTGCCCTGCGCGGCCATCCGGGTCAACAGGTCCGGGTCGAGACCCATCCCGTGTTCCACCGAGTCGACACCGGCGGCGACCGCGTTCGCGCCGCCCGCGGCCTGCTGCGAGTGCACCGCGACCCGGCCGCCCACGGCGTGCACCGCGGTGACCACGTCGGTGAGGATGTCCAGCGGGATCGGCTCGCCGTCCCTGCCCCAGTCACCGATCAGCTTCGTCCATCCGGTTCGCTTCGCCTGCTCGGCGGCGATCCGCGGCAGTTCGTCGTGGGTGGCCCGCCTGCCCCAGCCGTCGAAGAACTGGCCGTGCTGGGCGATCCAGAGGCCGGCGTGGCTCGCCCTCGGCACGTCCGGATCGTTGCCGAACCAGTCGGGCGGGTCGCCGGCCAGGCCGGGGGAGCGGATCAGAGTGACGCCCGCGTTGACGTGGTCGCGCAGGTCCGTGCGCAGTTGGTCCTCGTCGAGTTGCTGGCCGACCTCGGTGACACCGGGGTGGGTGTGTGCGTCGACGAGTCCGGGCAGCAGCCAGCCCGTCGCCACCAGTTCTGCGTTGGGTACCGGGTCGGTGGTCCAGCGGTCGCCGTCGGCGTAGAGGTCGATCTCGTCGCCGTCGGGCAGGGCCCGGCCACGAACCCGCAGTACGGTCATCGGCTCGCTCCACTCACTATCAGGCGGAAGCCCGCGTCCCATTCGTTGCGGGACAACAGGTCCTGGTTGCGTTCGGACCAGCGGCCGGAGCGCAGGTCCGCGCGCAGCCGGTTGATCCCGCGTTCGACGGCGTTCGGATCGGCCTGGGCCAGCGCCGAGCAGGTGCGGCGGACGTGCGGCTGGAGGTAGGTGGCCGGCCGGCGCCAGTAGGCCGGGAAGACGCCGTCGGTGAAGTCCCACGGCAGCGGCAGCGGCGTGACGGTGTCGGCACCGAGTTCGGTGGCGATGTCGCCCGCGGACGGTCGGCTCAGTTCCAGGTCGGCGATCTCCGGCACGTAGTCGCGCACGAACCAGAAATCGGCATGCCGGCTCGTGTCGTACGCGAGTACCACCCGAAGCGGCGCCACCCGCCGTAACTCGGCCAGCCCGCGCCGCCAGTCGCTCCAGTGGTGCACGGTCAACACCGCGAGCACCGCGTCGACGGCGTTGTCGCGCACCGGCAACGCTTCCGCCACCCCGCGCACGGCGGGGCCTGCGGCAACCGGGCGCTGCCGAATCATTTCGCCGGACGGCTCCACGGCGAGCACGGTCCGGCCGTCCGGTTCGTAGGAACCCGTGCCGGCGCCCACGTCCACGATCGACCCGGCGTCACCCAGTGCCCGCAGGATCGCCGCCATCCAGCGCGGATCGGTGCGCCGGTCCGCCGAGTAGCCGGTGCCGATGTCGTCGTAGAGCGCCATCCAGCCTCCCCGCCGGTTCAGCTTGTCCGGATGATACCGGTTCGGCCGCGGGTGAGTCCTGGTTTCGCGCCTGACCCGGAACACTTCGTTGGGCCCCGGGCCGAGGCGAGTGCTATCGGGCGCTCAGCTTTCGAGCATGATCTGGGTGCCGTTGACGGCGATCTTCGCAGGAGCCAGCGGCCGGGGGGCCGGTCCTCCCTTCACCGAGGCGTCGACGATGCTGTAGCGGCTGCCGTGGCACGGGCACTGGATGAGCCCGTCCGCGACCTTGTTCACCTGACAGCCCAGGTGGGTGCAGGTGGTGCTGAAGCCCTTGTACGTGCCCGCGGTGGGCTGCGTCACGACGACCTTCTGGTCGGCGAAGATCGCACCGCCGCCGACCGGAATGGACGACGTGCTGCCCAGCGGGGTACCGGTGGCCGCGCCGCCGCCGGTCGTCGTGCCGCCCGCACTGGTGGTGCCGCCCGCACTCGTCGCGCCACCCGCGGTGGTGGTGGCACCGCCGCCGGACCCGGACGTGGTGCCGGAGCCGGTGTTGTTGCTGCTGCATGCGGCGAGTCCGACCCCGGCGGCCACCACGCCACCGGCGATCGCGACGTTGCGGATCAGGTTTCGCCGACTTACCTGGCCATCTTCTGCGACGTCGGCCGGGACAGCGGTGGCCGGCACTGATTCGACGTCATTTGCGCTGGTCATCGTGCATCTCCATTCGGTATCGGTCAAGGTCGCGTGGGGCGAAGTATCACCGGCCGGATGTGAGCCCCACGTTTGCAGGCTCGGACCGTGCACAGCTGAGCGGTTACGGTCCGTTACTGGCCGGAGTCACCTCCATCGACTGTTACGGCCAAATGCGTCATAGGGATTGCCTTGGTAACGGACAGTGTGTCAATTGGTTGACAAAAGGTGGTCACGATCTACGCTCCGTGTTTATGACGGACTTCGACCGGGTCGCCGGTGATCCGGTCGGCGACACGGTCGGCGACCGGATCGGCCACACGGTCGGTGTCGAGGACCTGTTGGAGTCCACGGAGGACGAAGCCACGGTTCGGCGGCGCCGCCGTTGGGGCCGGATCGCGGTGCAGGTCAGCCTGGGGCTGCTGGCACTGCTCATCCTCGGCGTGGCCGGACTGTTGTGGAACGTGACCGACTCGGTGACCGGCTCGGTCCACACCGTACCGGTCGCCGCGCTGCCGCCCGCGCCGGCGAACCCGGTCGGCAAGCCGCTGACGGTGTTGCTCCTCGGCTCGGACCTGCGCGCCGGTGCGGACGCCGCCGACGGCGTGACCGGCCAGCGGGCCGACGCGATCATGCTGATCCGGTTCAGCCCCGACCGCAGCCGGATCGACGTCATGTCCATCCCGCGCGACTCCTGGGTACCCATCCAGGGCATCGGCACCGCGAAGATCAACGCGTCGCTCGGCGGCGGGCCGTCGCTGGTGGTGCGGACCGTGCAGGCGCTCACCGGCATCCGGATCGACCACGTGATGTTGATGGACTTCGGCGGCGTCCGCGACCTGACCACGGCGCTGGGCGGCGTCACCGTGATCAACGAGCGGGCCTCCACCGACCCGAGGAACGGCTCGCACTTCGACGCGGGCCCGCTGACTCTGTCCGGTGATCGCGCGTTGACGTTCGTGCGGCAGCGCTACGGCCTGCCCGGCGGCGACTTCGACCGGATCGCCCGCCAGCAGCAGCTCGTCGCGGCCATCTCGCAGAAGCTGAAGAAGGAGAACCTGGTCGCCGATCCGTGGCTGGCGAAGGACGTGGTGCAGGTCGTGGCGGACAGCCTGACCGTGGACGCCGGCATGACGTCCACGCTGATGACCCAGATTCTGGTCGACATCGTGTCCACGCCACCGCAGGGCGTCCATTTCTACACCGCGCCGTCCGCGGGCTTCGGCGTCTCGTCCGACGGCCAGGACTACGTCCGGCTGGACATGGCCAAGTTCTCGGCGGCCTGCCTCGCGATGCGCACCGACAAGCCGATATTGCTGCCGGGCACGCCGATCAAGCTGCCCTGACCGTCGATCCTGCCCTGACCACCCGTCCGTCGTCGCGGAACCGACGATCGGCCGTATTCCTGCCTGCTCATGTCCGGCACAGTCGGAGGGGTTCCCACGAGACTGATGAGGTTTCGAACATGAGAAGGACGCTGACGCTCGCCCTCTTACCGCTGACCGTTGCCGCTGTCG
This sequence comes from Pseudonocardiaceae bacterium, assembly GCA_036503065.1. GTDB lineage: Bacteria > Actinomycetota > Actinomycetes > Mycobacteriales > Pseudonocardiaceae > DATEPR01. Next base: position 8,165 of record DASXXM010000055.1, read on the forward strand.
CCCTGCCGCCCGCCGCCGCCGCGCAACCCGCGCACACCGCGTCGGCGGTCGGCGCGGCGCCTGCCGTGCACCCGAACCCCGACCACATCAGGACGTTGACCGCCGTCCTGCAGAACATGAAGCAGAACTACACGACGTTCGCGCGCCAGACGCCGGGACCGCAGGACATCTTCGACTACAACATCGGTGACCTGTGGCTCAAGGGCATCGACGGCACCGGCACCACGATCGCGCTGATCGAGGGCTGGGACGACCCACAGATCAACACCGTGGTCCAGAAGTTCGACGCGCGGTACGGCCTGCCCGACCCGACCATCGAGACCATTTTCCCGTCCGGCAACGGACAACTGCCCGCGGTCTGCCCGCCCGGCATGGTCGCCCTGCAGAGTTACGGCTCGTGCGACGCGTGGGTTGGCGAACTCCGACTCGACGTCATAGCGGCCCACCTGATCGCGCCGTACGCGAAGATCGTGATCAGCGCGACCCCGGCCGACAGCGAGGTCGTCGACGACACGGCGAGCCAGGTCGCGCCGCCGGAAATGATGCAGGCCCTGGAATTCATCGGCGCCCACCACCTGGCCGACGCCATTTCCATCAGCGACGGCACCGGCGAGAGCACCTACAACGACAAGGCCGAGATCAACGCACAGGACCCCGGCCTGCTGTCCGCGGCGGCCGCCGGCATTCCGGTGATGGTGGCGACGGGTGACTGCGGCGTCGTGCAGAACCTGGCCGTGGCCAACGCGCAGTGCGGCAACACCACGGCAACCCCGGACACCGCGGCATGGGACGACTCGCCGTGGGTGACCGCCGTCGGCGGGAGCGTGCCCAACCTCGACAAGACCACCGGCACGCGGGTCGGCCCCGATCCGGTGTGGCACGTCAGGGGCATCTTCTCCGAGGGCGCCGGCTATTCGTCGGTGTACCAGCGGCCGAGTTACCAGGACCGGGTCAGTGCCATCACCGGCAGTGACATGCGTTCGGTCCCGGACATCACCATGGACGCGCAGGACGGCACGTCGGAGGCGGCCCCACTGTTCGCGGGCGTGCTCGCACTGGCGGCACAGCTCAACCACGGCGCGGTCGGCCCGGTCAACAGCGCGCTCTACCAGGTGCTCGGCCCACGCGGCACCCAGAGCGGCATCGCGGACGTGATCACCGGTGACAACTCGGTCCCGGCGGGAAAGACCAGCGCCGCCGTGCCCGGCTTCACGGCGACCGCAGGCTTCGACGTGGCCACCGGCTGGGGCACCATCGACGGGAGCAGGTTCGTCCCGGCACTGGTCGCCGCGACCCGGGACCAGGAACACGGTTCGCCGCGGCAACAGGCCGCGGACGCGTTGGCCCGCCTGCAACACGGAATCCGCATGACGGCGGGGAACATCCCGTCCGGTCAGTCGAGTTACCTGTTCGCGGGCGGCTTCCTGCCACTGCATCCGATCACGCTGGCCGTGGACGGCAGGACGATCGCGACCCTGACCGCGAACACGCTCGGCACGGTCACCTATGCGGTCGATCCGTCCCTGCTGGCACTGGCGACGGGCCGGCACACGCTGACCCTGCACAGCCTCCTGCTGACCCAGACGACGACATTCCGCAGCAGCTGAGCTGAATTACGACCAAGAGGCCGGGGTGGGCATTACGACACCCCGGCCCCGTCGTGCGCACGGCACAATGGCCGTTGGGGGCACGATGACAACGGAGGCGGCGACATGGGTGGCGTCTTCATCAACTACCGATACGTCGACAATCCGCTTGGCGTCGCCGGCATCCGCCAACACCTGGCCGGCGAGTTCGGCCCTGAGCTGATCTTCCGCGACTGCGATTCGTTGGAGGCCGGCACGCATTACCCGACCGGTATCAGAGCCGCCCTGGAAAACGCGGACGTGGTGCTCGCGGTGATCGGCCCGCAGTGGCTCACCCTGACCGATCCCGAGACCGGTCTGCGCCTGATAGACCGGCCCGCGGACTGGGTCCGCCAGGAACTCGCGACCGCGTTCCGGCGAAAGATCACGGTCCTGCCGGTGCTGCTGAAGGACACCCCGGAAAGCGCGGGCCCGCCCATTCCGGCCGATCTTCCCGCCGACATCCGCCCGCTGGCCGGCATCCAGGCTTTCGAGATCAGCCAACGCACCTTCGGCGCCGACCTGGCCGGCCTCACCCGACAACTGATCCGGCTGCTCCCGACGCCGGCCCGTCCGACACCGCGCGGCGCACCGTCCCGAGAAGTCTTCTTCAGTCTGGTGACCGCCCTGGAGGCCATGCCCTGCCTGCGGCACGAGGACACCAGAGAACGGCTCGTCAACCAACTGCGGCCGACCATCGCGCGCGCCGTCCGATACAGTTCCCAACGCAGCGGGTACGCGATCAACATCATCCGCACGTGCCTCGATTACGAGGGCGGCCTGGCCGAGATGATAGCCACGATCCGCGAGATCGACGGCGCCGACTCGTTGCCGTTGCAACGCCTGGTCGCGATATCGCGGCAACTGTCACCGGAAATCGCCGGATGACGGCCGTGGGCCGCCGGGCAGGACAGAAACGGGACAACAACGTGACGATTCCGGTCCGGCCCGTTAACTGTGGCTGACCATCAGGTCGCGGACTATTGCGCGGAATCGGCACCGGGGTCACCCTTCAGTTGATCGGGGAGGACGCGCGATGACGTTGACCGAGGACAACGACGTACGGCTCCGGATCGAACGGGACTTCGTCGACACACTCGAGCGGTGCCCGCCACTGCGCGAGGAGTCCAGCCGAGATCTCGTGGTGGCCAGTCTCGGCAGGCGGTTCGGTGGCGAACTCAGCCTGCGCAGGCAGACCACGGCGCGGATGAACATCATGGAACTCGTCCGCGTGTGCGCGGGACAGCCCCGCGGCCTTGAACTGCTCGTCGACCAGGTGCGATTCGTCGACCCGCTGGCCCCGGAACTGCCCGACCTCTGGCACCTGTGCGACGAATGGCAGGCGGCGCACACCTTGGCCGACCTGTGGTCGGACCTGCGCGCCCTGTTGCTGCCGCTGCGCCTGTCCGCGGGGGGCGACGCGACCGAGTTGGCAGTCCTGCGCGAACTGGCCGCCGCGGCCACCGAATCACGCCTGCCGGAACTGCCGAAACAGTGCTCGACGCTGTGGCGCCTCTTCGTGTACCTGGTGGGTTCCAACGCGGGCCCGCACGCGCCACCGCCGTGCATGGTCCTGCTGGACTGCGTCGCCGCGCGGGTGTTCGACCCCGTGCTGGTCAGGAAGGTGCGCGAGTGGAACGCCAACCTGGCACGGCGGTGGCGGCTCTCGGCGCAACTCGACGCGGCGCCGTGGCGACAGGCGATGCACCAGCACGACACCCAGTCCGTCTGTCTGATCATCCAGGTCGACCCGGACGCGATGGACAGCGGCCAACTGCTGATCTCGCACTGGCGGCAGTGGGATCCGCACGCCTGGCGGCCGCAGCGCGGCGACGACAAGGTCATCGCCGCGCAGGCGCTGGAATCCGAGGTCGACAACCTCGTCGCCGAAATGGAGATCGAACTCGGCGCGAGCGCCGACGCCGCGCGGATCTCGGACATCGGACTCGAGTTCGTACTGCCGGCCGAACTGTTGAACTTTCCGGTGCAACATCTGCGCAAGAGCGCGCTCGCGGACGAGACCGTGCCGCTCGCGGTCGACCATCCGGTCGTGATCCGCAGCCTGGAACGCCTGCGTATGCCGCGCCTGCATCTGGCGTGGCACCGGCGGTGGGCGCGAATGGCGAGCGAGCAGGCGCGCCCGTACTGGAGCCAGCCAAGTGGCCTTGACTACTTCGGCCGGCTCAGCACCCAACTGCACGCGAACGAACACGTTGTCTCACTGGTGCTCAGCCAACCGCCGGAACCGGGCAACAAGATCGCGGCCAAGGAGATCAACGCGGCGCTGCGCGCCGGTATACCGGCAATCATCTGGCATCGCGTCGACTGCTCATTGCGCGAGTTCCGGGAGGCGGTCACCACAATGGTGGCGGATGGGGCACTGGTCCGGCTGCCGCAACGTGTCGCCGAGTTGCGACGTGCCGCGCTGCAGTTCGGCGCCGCGACTCCCGGTCACCCGGGATGGGGGATCGCGCTACTGTGGGATGACGCGTCGCGATTTCCGGAGCCTCCGAAAGGAATGGCCGATGGCCGCTGGGGGAGGCCGTGACGTGAACCCGTCCGATGAGCCCGCCGGTTCCGGTGGTTCGTCGTCCGCCCCGCCGAAGTGGTGGTTGTATCGGGGGACCGGCCAACCACTCGAATTGGCCGAGCGCGACCGCAGATGGCCGCCGCCCCCGCCGTGGCGGACCTTCCCGGCAACCGCCGACCTGCCGATACCCCCGTTGGACGAGGCGGAAACACGGCGCCGGATCGGCGGTGAATCCGTCGCGCATTCGACCGATCCGCAAGCCGTTGCGATGGTCAACGCGGCCATCTACCTCCGGCGGCCGGTGATCGTGACCGGTCGGCCCGGCTCGGGAAAGTCCGCGCTGGCACACATGATTTCCCGGGAACTGGGGCTGGGCAGAGTGCTGCGCTGGCCGATCACGAGCCGCACGACGCTGCACTCCGGCCTGTACGAGTACGACGCGTTCGGCCGTGCGCAGGCGGTCGGCAGCAACGCCAATACCGACATCGGGAACTTCGTTCATCTCGGCGCCCTGGGCACCGCGTTGTTGCCGCACCGGCTGCCCAGGGTGCTACTGGTCGACGAATTGGACAAGAGCGACATCGATCTGCCCAACGACCTGCTCTCGGTGTTCGAGGAGGGCGAATTCGCCATCAAGGAACTGGTCCGTGTCCGGGACCGGCAACCGGAGGTCATGGTGCACGCCGCCGACCCGGGCGTGAAAGCGCCGATACGGGACGGCATCGTCCGGTGCCGCGCATTCCCGATCATCGTGATAACCAGCAACGGTGAACGCGAGTTCCCGCCCGCGCTGCTGCGGCGCTGCCTTACCCTGGAAATTCCCGACCCGGACATCAACCGGCTGGCCCAAATGGTGGCGGCGCACTTCCAGAACGACACGGACGGCGTGGTCCCGGCGCTGGTGCGCCGGTTCGTCGCGGCGCGGGCGGAGAAGGGCGGCCTTGCCGCCGACCAACTGCTCAACGCGGTCCATCTCGTCACCGCGGGCGCGATCGATCCGCAGGACACCGAGGACTGGCCAGAACTCCTCGACGCGATCTGGCATCGGCTGTCGGGCGGCACCGTATGACGACGACACCGCACCGACCGACCACACCTCGCCGGGGCCACCGGTGGGAGACGTAACGGGCAACGGCGTTCCGAACGTGACGTCGGCGGTCCTGGCCGACCTCACGGCACGAGACCTGGCCGACGCCATCTGGCTCGCGCACCAGTGGCACACGATCGACCGGTCCGCCACGTCGGCCGAGTTGCTGCCGCGGGCCGGCGCACCGGACGGCCTGCCGTCCGCAACGGCGCAGGCGCCTGCCGATTCGGCCGATCCGGCACCCGACCCGGTCGGCCCCGACAACGCGCTGTCCGTCGCACAGCGGCTCGCCATGGCTCCGCTGTCCGGGCCGCCGCGGAACCTGGCAGGCCAACCGTTCGGGTTGCTGGCGTTGCCCCTGCGGCCGAAACTGGACAGGGCGATTCCCGGTGCGCTACGGCCGCTGCGCCAGGTGCTCCCGTCGCACCACGCGCGGGAACTGGACGAGGAGGCGACCGCGGAACGCGCCGTGGTGGACCCCCGCTGGCTGCCGGTGTTCACGCCGGCACCGGAACGCCGCTGGAATGTCGTCCTGGTGGTCGACAACAGCCCGGCCATGGCGCTGTGGCGGTCCACCGCACGGGAGTTCGCCGCGATGCTGATCCGGCAGGGCGCGTTCCAACACATTCAGGTACGGCTGCTGGACGGCGACGGCGAGCACGGATTCACCTTGCGCGGCAACACCCCGGCCGCGCCGCGGCACGGCATCGCCGAACTGTTCGATCCGACCGGCAGGCGGATCGTCCTGGTGCTCACCGACGGCTCCGCCCGCGGTTGGCGCACCGGCGCCGCGTTGTCGGTGCTGCGGCGGTGGGGTCGTACCATGCCGGTCGCCGTGCTCCACCTGCTGCCGTGGACGTTGTGGCAGCGCACCGGGTTCGCGACGCATCGGCTCCGATTCCGGGGACCGGCGCCCGGCGCGCCGAACCAGCGACTGCGGTGGCAACCCCAGGTCACGGCCGCGGAACCGCTCTACGAGGATCTCACCGACACGGTGCCGATTCCGGTGCTGGGCCTTGGCGCGCGCTGGCTCGCGTCGTGGTCCAGGTTGGTCGCCGGCACCACGTCCGGCTGGACCGATCTGCCGGCTGCCCTGGTCGGCCGCGAGTCCGCGGACGCGCCGAATCCCGGCGGGCCGGCCCAGCCCGCTCGTCAGGTCGCCGAATTCCGTGCCGCCGCAACGCCGATCACCTTCGAGCTCGCCACGTATCTGGCGGCCGCCCCACTGGCTCTGGACCTGATGTGCCAGGTACAGCAGACACTGCTGCCGGGATCGGACCTCGCGCACCTGTCCGAATTCCTGGCCAGCGGGCTGGTCGAATCGATCACACCGGTCGAGGCGGGGCCGGTCCGGCTCGGCTTCGAATTCGGACCCGGGGTACGCGAGGAACTGCTCGCCGCGGGCCGTCGCGCCACCACCGCGCACGTCATGCGGGTGGTCGAGGAATGCCTTGCCGACACCGTGCCGGAAGCCCGTGGTTTCGGCCGGAACCTGGACGACGAACCATCGGATGCCGCGCCACCGGCCGGCACCGCGTTGAGTGACGCCTTTCTGCGGGTCGAGATGGCGGCGCTGGGCGCGATGTCCGGAAATCATCTGGCGGCCGCGCGGAAACTGCGGCAAAGGCTCACCGGAGGGCAGCGCACCGACCGGAACGGACCACCCGCTCCGGCGCCCGGCACGAGTTATCGTCAATCGGGCAGGACCCCGAGTCCCACGGAGCTCAATCCACGCACAGGAGTAGTCCAAGTGCCAAGGACTGATCGGTTGACCGAAGAGCGACGGACGCGGCCGACCACCTCACCGATGGTCTGGGGCGGCGTGCCCCCGCGTAACCCGAATTTCACCGGCCGGGAGGAACTGCTGGAGCAGTTGAACCAGCGCCTCGAGCCCGGCGCGACGACGGCGGTGCTGCCGCAGGCGCTGCACGGTCTCGGTGGGGTGGGCAAGTCGCAGCTCGCGGTCGAGTACGCCTACCGGCACCGCGGGGATTTCGACGTCATCTGGTGGATTCCGGCGGAACTGCCGGTGCAGATCCAGAGTTCGCTGATGGAACTGGGTCAACGCCTCGGTCTTGTGGAGAGCAACGAGGTCAATGTCGTGGTCAGCGTCGTCATGGACGCGCTCAAGGGCAGCGCGCGTGGTGGCCGCCAGATTCCGGCGAACTGGCTGCTCGTGTTCGACAACGCGGAAGATCCGGAAAGCGTCATGCCGTATCTGCCCAATGGTGGCCCCGGCCGGATCCTGGTTACCTCACGCAACTCGCAGTGGCTCAACCTGGCCCGCCCCCTTGAGGTCGACGTGTTCCAGCGGGACGAAAGCGTCGAACTGTTGCAGCGCAGGGGACCGGAACTGGACGACGGCGACGCGGACCGCCTCGCGTCCGCGCTCGGTGACCTGCCACTGGCGATCGAGCAGGCGGCGGCCTGGCGTGCGGAAACCGGCATGCCCGCCGAGGAGTACATCCAGTTGCTCAACGAGAAACAGGCCGAGATGTTGGGCCTGCCGGGGCCGCTGGACTACCAACGGTCCGTCGCGGCCGCGTGGAACCTGTCGCTGGACAAACTTCAGGCCAGCAACCCGACCGCGCTGCGCATTCTCCAGGTCTGCGCCTTCTTCGCACCGGAACCCATTCCGCGTGCCATGTTCGCCAATGGCCGCAGCGTATCCGTGCTGCCCGACCTGGACAGGGCGCTGCGCGATCGGCTGCGGCTGAACGAGGCGATCCGGGACATCAACCGTTACGCGCTGGCCCGCATCGACCACCGCAACAACTCGATCCAGATGCACCGACTCGTCCAGGCGGTGCTGATCACCCAGATGAGCGAGGAGGAGCAGGACGTCCTGCGGCACGGCGCCCACCTGCTGCTCGCCGCCAACCTGCCGGACGCGCCGGACGACGACGAGCAGTGGCCGAAGTACGGCCAGTTGTATCCGCACGTCATCGCGTCGAACGCGATCGAATGCGAGGACTCGGCGGTGCGCGAACTCGTGTTCAACCAGACGCAGTACCTGTACCACTGGGGCGAGCACCAGGCCAGTCGGGACCTGGCACAGCAGGTGTACAGGGTCTGGCAGGCACGTCTCGGTCCGGACCATCCGGACACGTTGAAGGTGGGCCGGTGGTTCGGCTTCATGCTGTGGGTCGTCGGCCAGAACAAGGAAGCCGCCGAGTTCAACGCGCGACTACTGGAGATCCACCGGCAGCGGTTCGGTGACGGACACGAGGACACCCTCGACGCGGTCAACTCCGTCACCGGCGACCGGCGCGCCGAGGGCGACTTCGCCGGCGCGCTGGAACTCACCCGGGAGAACCACCAGCGGTGTGTCGCGCGGTTCGGTGACTACGATCCGCTCACCCTCAACTCGGCACACAATCTCGGCGTCAGCCTCCGGCTGTCCGGCCTGTTCCCCGAGGCGCTGCGGCTGGACGAGCTGACCTGGCGGCGCAAGGTCGAGATCTACGGCTCCGATCACCCGCTCAGCCTGCTCACCCAGGTCGGGCTCACCCTGGACCGTCGTGAACTGGGTGACTACCTCGAGGCCAGGACGGAACACGAGGAGATCGTGGCCAGGTACCGTGCGCTGAACGGCGCGCTGCACCACCACACCCTGCGTGCGATACACCAACAGGCCAGCATGCGGCGCAAGGCGGGCGACCACGAAGGTGCGGTCGAGGCCGCGGACGAGGCGTACGACGGCTTGTTGAGCCGTTTCAGCCCGGATCACCCCGAGACGATCGCCGCGGCACTGAGCAGGTCGATCAACCTGCGACAGGCGGGCAACCTGGACGACGCCCGCCGGGTCGGCGTCGACGTCGTCCGCAGGTACGAGCAGACACTCGGCAACGTCCATCCGCACACCATGGCCGCGCGCACCATCCTGGCGGTGACGCTTCGCCTGCGCCACGAACTGGCCGGTGCCCGGGAACTGAACGAGGAGGCGCTCGCCGGATTCCGCCGCAGGCTGGGGGAGAACCATCCGTCGGCGCTCGTCACGTCGATCAACCTGGCCAGCGACCTGTTCACGCTCGGTGATCCACAGGCGGCGTACGACGTGGATCTGGCAACCACGGACAGCGCCGCGGCGCTGTTGGGCGCCAACCACCCGACCACACTGGCCGGCAGGGCCAACCTGGCGCAGGACCTGCGCGCGCTGGGGCGGGAAGCGGAAAGCAACGCCCTGCGGACCGACGTGGTGACCAAGACGGCGGCACGGCTGGGTAACAGCCATCCCGCCGTGGGCGAGTTCGCCAATCCGGACCTGCGGGCCAACTGCGATATCGATCCCATGCCGCTGTAGGCCGCGGGATCACACCTCGCCGTGCGCCAGCCAGACGGCGAGTTCGTCCGGGGCGGGCTGCCGACCCGTGTCGGCAGCCACCCGTTCGGTGACCGCGCGAACCAGTTCCGGTTGGCGCAGCAGGAGTTCCGCGTTCTTGCCGAGTTCGGCCAGCACCAGACCCAGCCCGGACCACGCGGCCGCCCGGTCGGTGTTCGCCGACAACTCGGTGAGATAGAGCAGGCGCGCCGCGGTCAGCTCACCCGCCACGTAGGCCACGTCCGCCGAACTGGCGCCCGCGACCAACTGCGGCTCGGTGTGCAGCCGGTCGAACAGGTCCGGATCGGCGATCCGGATCTGCATGAGCACCGCCTTGGCGTCCAGCCGCTGCACCACCCGGTCGGTCACCACCACCGATTCGGCACCGTCCGCGACCTGCGGTGCCGGCAGGCGGGCGGTCCACGCGTCGGCGGCGACCCGCACCCGGTCCGGATCGGGCCGCAGATGGCAGGCCCGCCAGCCGGCGGCATGGTCGGCGGCGGCTTCCGCGGCACTGACGGCCATGGGCGGCACGGGTTGGTCGCGCAGGCGGGCCAGCCGTTGGGCGATCCCGTCGAGGAACCGCCGCCCGACCGCCGTCAGGGCCGGATGAGACTCGGCCGAACGCAACACCGTTTCGGTCTGGTGTCGCCACAGGCCGAATTCGAAATTGGCGAGATCCGCGGCGGCCCCATGCGACCGTGTCCGGTGCACCGCCCAGAATTCGGCCACCGCGGTGAACGCGAACAGCCCGTGGATCAACGCCCCCAACGGCCGTGGATCGTCCCGCCATGGTGCGTAGCAGACGGGCGGGTCGTCGACGTCGGTCAGCGTGACCAGGTGCCGAATACCGTTGAGCACGCTGTGCTGGAATTCATGCACCATCGTGACCGCGAACTGCGCGGCGTCGTGCGGCTCGGACAGAATCGCCGATCCGAAGCCGTCCTCGACGGACGTGCTGTGCGGACGGAATCGATGCACGGCCGGCAACGGGATCAGCGATGCCATTCCGGTGGCGAGTTCGCGGGCCCGGTCCGGATGGTCGGCCACCAGTATTCGCCATGCGCCGTCGAGCAGCGCCTGCCAACGACCCACCGCGTCGTCGTCCAGCCGCGCGGGCCGACCGGGGTTGTTCAGCAGGCGGTAGGGCGAGAGATCGTCGAGCCGTACCGTCAGGGTCAGGCCACCCGATGTCGACGTGAGCGAACGGAGCGGCAGCCAGCGGTCGGATCCCCGATCCAGTTCCGTTGTTCTGCCGGCACGCCGAATGCGGACGGTGGCACCGATGGTCACCACCGCGTGATCCCACTCGGTTTCCGTGGTCAGGCGCAGGCAGCCCAGCGAAGGGAGTTGCAGGTCGCCATCCCATACCGGCACCGACATTTCGGCCTCGATACCGGCGCGAACAGCCGCCGCGGCGGCGAATGCGTGCAATTGGCCGACGTGGAACCACAGCGGTGCCCGATCACTCGACACGGCGCGTTGCCGGCGCAGGGCGTGCGCCACCCAGGTGCCGGTCCGCGGGTCCATCAGCATCTCCGCGACCACCTGCGGAGCGACGCTTTCCGCACGGAGCAACAGATTCCACGCGCTGTCCACCGACGGCAGCGGACCGGTCGAGTCGGGCCGGGGCCGGGCATAGTCCAGGAGCGCGCGCAGCAGGAGAAGACGTCGACTGCGTTCCGCCGACCGCAGCGTGTCCAGGGCGTCCCGGACGAATCGCCCGGTGGCCAATGCGTCGAGCAGGGCGATCGGAAGTAGATGATGGGGCGGAACGGCCGCCGGACTCGAATCAGACACGCCGCGGCTGACCTCCGGCCGTTTGGGTACGGGCTCGCTACGTGAGTTCAGCCGTACAGCGGCTACGCCATACGGACCACGCGGCTCGCATCATATCCCTGCGGCATTGGTCCCTGTGCGCGAATGCCGTCGACACTCGGGACTACGAGTTGTGTCCGCCTACGCTGTTCGTGGGGTTGTCGACCTGCCGCAACAGCAGAGCGGTCGCGGTCGCGAGCGCTCCGTCGTCATAGGAATCGAGCATGGCGAGGCTGACCCCGGTCAAGTCGGCCAGCTCCGACGTCAACTCGGCCACGGACGCATCCATCCCGCCAACCCCTCCCCAACGAACACCGCGACACCGCGGCCGCTCGGCGACCGCTTCGCCGACATTGCGGGCAGTGTAGAGGCTGGCGTGTGCGTGTGCGAACCGGAGATCATACCTCGTTCGGTTCGGCCGGCAGTACGGCCACAATCGCGTCGAGCCGCGTCATCGCGATGGACCCGTCGGCAAAGAAGCGAATTGCCTGTATCAATTCGTCGAGTCCACCCGGGTAGCGGGCGCAGGTGGACACGATGCTCATGGTGTCCATGCGTGCGGTCCCCATCCGCCGAACCGCCCCGGACACCTCACGGGGCAGCAGCATGAGCACGGCGTCCCGACCGTCCTGGGTCTGAAATTGCGCGACATCCAGAACCGCTTCGACCACATCACGCAGATTGGCCGGATCCTGCTGCCGCATCGCACCTCCGCGGCACGTGAGCTACGAACGGACGTGACGGTGGGACTGATCAGGCGGTGGCCGATGGGGTATCGCGCGCACCGAGTCGCAGGTGCTCGATGTGGTAGACGGCCTCGTCGAGCAACTGTGCGACGTGGTTGTCGTACAGGCTGTAGATGATGCTGCGGCCCGCCCGGGTGCCGGTAACCAGGCTGAGCGCGCGCAGCAGTCGGAGTTGGTGGGACACCGCCGATTGCTCCATGCCCACCGCCGCCACGAGTTCCCCCACCGTGCAAGGACTCTGCCGCAGCCGGGTGAGCATCAGCAGACGGCTCGGGGTGGCCAGGGCCTGCAGGGTGGCGGCCACGGTCGCGGCACCCTCGGCGTCCAACGACGCCGCCGGGGTGTCCCTGCCGTCAACTCCGTGACCCACGTTGCCATCCTAACAGCAGGTACGCATGAAGACGTCGTCATGTGTACCTGTATGGTGGAGGTGCTCGCCGCTCGTTCACGCTGATCCCTCGGAGGCACTCGGTGGCGCCCACCCAGACCGACGCCCGGCCGGTCGAGACCACGCCATCTCGGCCCGCGCCGCGACCGCGCCGCACCCGTGCCTTCGCGTTGCCCGAGGTCCGCTGGGCCGCGGTGTCCACCGTGCTGTTCCTGCTCGGGATCGCCGCGCAGTTCTCCGGTGGCCCGACCTGGTCGTGGTGGGCGCTGTATCTGGCCTGCTACCTCACCGGCGGCTGGGAACCCGCGCGAGCGGGACTGCACGCATTGCAGCGGAAGACCCTGGACGTCGACCTGCTGATGATCGTCGCCGCGATCGGCGCCGCCGCGATCGGACAGGTCCTCGACGGCGGCCTGCTGATCGTCATCTTCGCCACCTCCGGCGCGCTGGAGGCACTGGCCACCCAGCGCACCGCAGACTCCGTCAGGGGCCTGCTCGATCTGGCCCCCGAGCAGGCCACCCGCCTGCTCTCCGGCGGGCGTGAGGAGCGCGTCGACACCGCGGAACTGGTCATTGGCGACGTGGTCGTGGTGCGGCCGGGCGAGCGCATCGGCGCCGACGGGGAGGTCCTCGACGGCGCAGGCGACGTCGACCAGGCGTCCATCACCGGCGAGCCCCTGCCGGTGGCGAAGACCGTCGGGGACGAGGTATTCGCCGGCACTCTCAACGGCACCGGCGCACTGCGGGTGCGGGTTGATCGCGCCGCGTCCGACACCGTGGTCGCCCGGATCGTGGCGCTGGTCGAGGAAGCATCGGCCACCAAGGCAAGGACCCAACTGTTCATCGAGAAGGTCGAGCAGGTCTACTCGGTCGGCGTCGTGGTCGCGACGTTGGCGTTGTTCTTCGTGCCACTGGCCTTCGGTGGCGACCTGCGGTCGACCCTGTTGCGGGCGATGACCTTCATGATCGTCGCCTCGCCGTGCGCGGTGGTGCTGGCCACCATGCCCCCGCTGCTGTCCGCGATCGCCAACGCCGGACGGCACGGGGTCCTGGTCAAATCCGCTGTGGTGATGGAACAACTCGGCGCCACTACGAGCGTCGCGTTCGACAAGACCGGCACCCTCACCGAAGGCGCTCCGCGCGTCGACGACGTCCACGCGCTGTCCGGCTCCGGGCTGGCCGACCACGAGCTGCTGCGGCTGGCCGCCGCTGCGGAGCACCCGAGCGAGCACCCTCTCGGTCGCGCCGTGGTGACCGCGGCACGCGAGCAGGACCTCACTCTGCCGCACGTCGAGGACTTCACGTCGGCTCCCGGCCGTGGCGTCACCGCGATGGTCGAGGGACTCCGGATCGCGGTGGGCAGCCCCGCGCACCTGCTGCCAAGCCACCGTCAGGACGGACCGCCGGATCACGCCCGGGCGGCCGCGATCGTCGCGGAACTGGAAGCGGCGGGTCGCACCGCCGTCGTCGTGCTGATCGACGAAACCCCCGCCGGAGTCCTCGGACTGGCCGACCAACTCCGACCGGCGGCGGCGCGGACAGTTGCCGAACTGACCGCCCTCACCGGCACCACCCCGGTCCTGCTCACCGGCGACAACCCCCGCGCCGCATCCCGCCTGGCCGCCGAGGTCGGCATCAGCGACGTCCGCGCGGGACTGCTGCCCCAGGACAAGGTCACGGCCGTTCGGGAACTGGAAGCCGCCGGGGCCAAGGTGCTCGTGGTCGGCGACGGAGTCAACGACGCCCCCGCGCTGGCCGCCGCCCACACCGGCGTCGCGATGGGCCGCGCAGGCTCCGACCTCGCCCTGGACACCGCCGACGCCGTCGTCGTCCGCGACGAGTTGGCCACGGTGCCCACCGTGATCGCCCTGTCCCGGCGGGCACGCCGATTCGTGATCGCCAACCTGGTCATCGCGGCGACGTTCATCACCGTCCTGGTGTTGTGGGACCTGATCGGCACCCTGCCGTTGCCGCTGGGCGTCGCCGGCCACGAGGGGTCGACCGTCATCGTCGGTCTCAACGGCCTGCGCCTGCTGCGCGAGGCCGCCTGGCAACCTCGCCGCGGCGCCCGCTGACGCTCGCCATCCCACGACCTCCGGTCGCATGCGGACGAACTCGGCGTCAACTGCTTGACCTGCCGCTGTTTCAGCCCGCCAGTACGCTGGCATTGATGGACGAAATCAGTCACCGGCCGCGCGGGGCGACGGGCTTACCGAGGCGCGAATTCCTGCCGCGCCGGCGGACGAGGCGAAAGCGTTGCTGGTGGGGCTGATGCGCTGCTCGCCGACTTCCCCGGCGCCGATCACTTCGCCTTCGCCACCCGGCCGGAGATGACCAACCGGCTGCTGCGCAACTCCTTCGTCACACGACGAAAGCCCAGCCCCACAACGAAAGGACCGCGCTGTGACCGCGCAGAGCCAACCGCCGCCCGCGTTCCCGCTGCCGATCGCCACCAGCATCGCGCCGGCCGACACCTCCGACACCATCGTGCTCGATCCCCAGCCGGCACAGCAGATCAGCATCGGCGCCGTCGAGCTGCGCCGGCACGACGACGTCGTCTACCGCACGGCCGAGGTCGCGGGCGGTCGCGCACTCGCGCTGGATCTGCTGCGCCCGGCGACCGACGAACGGCTCCCACTGCTGGTCTACCTTCCCGGCGGCGGGTTCATGATGGCGAACAAGACGAACGCCCCCGTCCTGCGCGCCTTCGTCGCCGAATCCGGTTTCGTGGTCGCCAGCGCCGAATACCGGACGGCGGGCGACGACGCCACCTACGTCGACTCCGTGCGCGACGTCCACGCCGCCGTCGCCTACCTGCGGACGCACGCCGACGAGTACGGCATCGACCCGCACGCGGTCGGCGTGTGGGGCGAATCGGCCGGTGGCTACGTCGCCGCCATGACCGGCGTGACCAACGAGCTGGACCGGTTCGGCGCCGGGCCGGGTTCCGACGGCCGGGTCGACGCGGTGGTCGACAGCTTCGGCGCCGCCGACCTCGCCGCGGTCGGAGCCTGCACCAGGCGCTACTCGCCGTCGGCGCGGACAGCATCCGCTACCTGCTCGACGGCGCCAGCCACGGCGACATCGCGTTTCTCGGCCAACCCGACAGCGGGCTGCCGTGGTCGAGCACGACCACGATGGGCATCATCACCGCGTTCCTGCACCGTCACCTCGACCGGCCGTGACCGGCTCAGCCCTCGGCACAGTGCCCCGAGATCGTGCGGACCAGCAGCCAGTGGTCATGGCGCTTCAGGACTGCTTGGCCGGCAACGCAACGACCACGGCGATCAGGTGCGCGTCCGGCGTACCTGATCGCCGTGGTCGTCGGCGGGTGCGAACGTGGTTAGCTGATCCAGGGCGCCTTGTACGTACCGGTGTCGTTGAGGATCGCGGTCCAGTCGTCGCCGGCCCATATCTGGCTGATCTGGCCGTCGCGCAGGACGAAAAGGTCGACGGCGTTCCAGGTGACCGTACGTCCGCTTGCCGGGATTCCGATGATGGCGCCCTTCTGGGTGCCGGTCAGTATTTGGCGCACCACGACCTGGTCGCCCTGGGCCACGACGTCGGAGACGGTGGACCGCAGGTCGGGCAGCGCGGTCACAATGCCCGTGAACAAGCCGGTCACGTTGGCGCGACCCGAGACCACGCCCAGCGTGCCGCCGTGCCACGACACATCCGACGTCACCAGACCGGCGGTGGCGCTGCCATCGTGGTCGCCGATCACTTCGTGCAGGAACGTCTCGACCACGCGCTC
Source organism: Pseudonocardiaceae bacterium (assembly GCA_036503065.1). Taxonomy (GTDB): domain Bacteria; phylum Actinomycetota; class Actinomycetes; order Mycobacteriales; family Pseudonocardiaceae; genus DATEPR01. The sequence goes on from DASXXM010000055.1 coordinate 24,434, forward strand.
GTTGGCCCGGACGCCGCCGCCGCCGTCCGTCGCGGACCGGCTGTTCTGACCGGCCGCTGCGGGCTGCGCACTCGCCGCGGTGGCGACTCCCAGTCCGCCGGCGAGCGTGGCGGCGATTACGGCGGCGAGAGCGGTGCGTTGCAGCTTCTTCATGGCGATCTCCTTTAGATTTGACTTGATCATTCAAGTGAAAGAGCGTGCCCTGGATGACTTGACGCGTCAAGTCATCAGTGGAGGATTTCCGCGGCGCTGTCGGCGGCTTGGGATGGCGTGCCGGTCGGGACCAGCGGGCCGCGGCGGAACAGGACACCGGCGATGAGCGCGCCGGCGGTGAAGATGCCCGCGATCCACCAGAACGCGGTGTCGTAGCCGTGCGCGAGCGCCGACTCGGTCAGCGCCTGGTGACCCGCCGGCCGGGCCGAAGCGGCGTGCGCGGCGAGGTAGGAGGCTACGGCGCCGGCAAAGATGGTGTTCACCAGTGAGGTTCCGATCGAGGCACCGAGCTGCTGGGCGACGGTGACGGTGGCGGAGGCGACGCCGGCGTCCCGAGGTGCCACATCGAATGTTCCGGTACTGATCGCCGGCGAGATGACCATGCCCAGGCTGAAGCCGTCCACGATGAGCGGACCCAGGACTCCGGTGGCGTACCCGGTGAGCGGGCCGAGCTGGGCCAGCCAGACCGTTGCGGCCGCCGCGCCGAATATCCCGAACATGGCCAGTGGCCTGGGCCCGAACCTCGGCATCAGCACGATGGTGGACAGGTTGGCGGCGGCCGCGGAGGCGATGCTGAACGGCAGGAACGCGAGGCCGGTCACCAGCGGCGAGTACCCGAGCGTCTGTTGCAGGTAGTAGGTCAGGAACAAGAAGGTGCCGAACATCCCGGCGCCGGTCATGAACATCGAGGCGTACGCGCCGGCCCGGTTGCGATTC
>DASXXM010000056.1:0-1591 GCA_036503065.1 Pseudonocardiaceae bacterium
CGCGAGCCCCGGCCACCCGCGAGCTGGTTGCGGGCCACCGCGACCAGATCGCCCAGCACGGCACTCGCGGTCGGCGCGCCACCGGCGCCCTGGCCGTAGAACATGAGCTGACCGGCCGCGTCCGCCTCGACGAACACGGCGTTGAACGCGCCGCTGACACTGGCCAGCGGGTGCGACCTGGGGATCATCGCCGGATGCACGCGGACGCTGATCGACTCGGCGCCGTCGGACGCGGTGACGCGCTCGCAGATCGCGAGCAGTTTCACCGTGCGGCCGAGGATCTTGGCGGCCGCGATGTCCGCCGCGCTGACCGACGCGATGCCCTCGCGGTGCACGTCCGCCGCGGTGACCCTGGTGTGGAAGGCGAGCGACGCCAGGATGGCCGCCTTGGACGCGGCGTCGAAGCCGTCCACGTCCGCGGTCGGGTCCGCCTCCGCATAGCCCAGTCTGCTCGCCTCGCCCAGCGTCTCGCCGTAGCCTGCGCCGGTGGAGTCCATCGCGGACAGGATGAAGTTGGTGGTGCCGTTGACGATCCCGGTCACCCTGGTGATCCGGTCACCGGCCAGCGACTCGCGCAGCGGCCGCAGCAGCGGGATCGCGCCCGCGACCGCGGCCTCGAAGTACAGGTCGGCACCGCTGGCGTCGGCGGCCGCGAACAGCTCGGCGCCGTACTCGGCCAGCAGCGCCTTGTTCGCGGTGACCACGGACCTGCCGGCCCGCAGGGCGCTCAGCAGGAGACTGCGTGCCGGCTCGATGCCGCCGATGACCTCGACGACCACGTCCACGTCCTCGGCGACCAGCGCCGCACTGTCCGTGGTGAGCAGTTCGGCCGGCACCTGCGGGTGCTTGTTCGGCCTGCGGACGGCGATCCCCGCCAGCTCGACCGGCGCGCCGACGCGGGCGGCCAGGTCAGGTGCCTGGTCCCGCAGCAGCCGGACGACCTCGGTGCCGACCGTGCCGCAACCCAGCAGCGCGACCCGCACCGGTTTGCCGTTCTCGCCGGTCACCGGGCCTCCGCCTCCAGCCGAAACAGGTCATCTTCGGTCTCCCGGCGCAACAGCACCCTGGCCTCGCCGTCGCGCACGGCGACCACGGCCGGTCGGGGCAACCGGTTGTAGCTGTTGCCCATGGCGTAACAATAGGCGCCGGTCGCGGCCACCGCGATCAGGTCACCGGGACCGAGATCGCCGGGCAGCCAGCAGTCTCGCACCACGACGTCGCCACTCTCACAGTGCTTTCCCACCACTCGGGACAACACCGGCTCGACATCCGGATCGACCGGCCGGGACACCAGCCGGCAGTCGTAGAGCGCGTCGTAGAGCGCGGTGCGGATGTTGTCGCTCATCCCGCCGTCCACGCTGACGTAGCGCCGCACCGTGCCGTGGCCCAGCTGCACGTCCTTGATGGTGCCCACCTCGTACAGCGTGACCGTGCCCGGCCCGACGATGGCCCGCCCCGGCTCGACGATCACCCTGGGACGCGGCAGGCCTGCCGTGTCCGCCTCGCGGGCCACGATCGCCAGCAGCTGCGCGGCCAGGTCGGCCACCGGCGGCGGGTCGTCGTCGGCCGTGTAGGCGATGCCGAGGCCACC
>DASXXM010000057.1:0-2348 GCA_036503065.1 Pseudonocardiaceae bacterium
GCGGCCCAGCGGTATCCCGATGTGGCTGGTCAGGTTCGTCGGTGTCGTCATACCTGGATCATGCGTGACGGCGGGACCGGCGGCTAGCCTACGGCGGAGGTACCCGACCCAGAAGGGAATGGCACGTGAACACGCTCAACGCCCACGCCGCGCTGGAGGAGGCGAAGGCGGTCGTGCGGCGCCCGGACTTCCGGCGGGTCGTGGTCTTCGGGGTGCTCGCGCTGGCCGCACCCGGGGTCTACTACACCCTGGGCGGCCTGGCGGCCCAGGACGGCAAGCGGGTCGGCGTGTATTTCGCCATCGGCGGGTGCGCGGTATTCGGCCTGCTCGCGGTGCGCAGCGCGGCCAACGAGGTGGCCCGGCTGGTGCGGGCGCGTGGCGGCGCGTCACCGGCGAACGTGTTGCGCTGGATCATCACCCTCGGCGGCTACCTGATCGTGGTGGTCGAGGTGATCACCCTGTTCGGCGTGCCGGTCGACCGGTTGCTGCTGTCCGGCGCGATCACCGGCGTGATCGTCGGCATCGCGGCCCAGCAGTCGCTCGGCAACGCGTTCGCCGGGCTGGTGCTGCTGTTCTCCCGCCCGTTCATGGTTGGCGACTACATCACCCTGCGCTCCGGCGCGCTGGGCGGCCAGTACGACGGCGAAGTGACCGCGATCACGCTGATGTACACCCGACTGCGTACCGCGGACGGGCCGATCTTCCTGCCCAACTCGGGTGTCCTGGCCGCCGCGTCCGGACCGCGCGCCAAGCCGGAGCCCGTCGCTCCTGCGGAGTCCGTTGTGCCGGCGGAGCCCGTGCCGGTGAAGCCCGTGCCGCGACTGCGCCGGGTGCCGGCCGTGCCGCAGGGCCGGGGACGCCGGGCGCGCTGAGCCGGCCCGTCGTACCGTGATGGGCGATGGAACTTCCCCGGCCGGTCGGCTTCGTGCTCGGTGGCGGCGGCAGTCTCGGTGCCGTACAGGTCGGCATGCTGCGGGCGCTGGCCGAGCACGGGCTGACACCGGACCTGGTGGTCGGGACGTCGGTCGGCTCGGTGAACGGGGCGCTGCTGGCCGCTGATCCGGCCGGCGCCACGGCGCGGCTTGCCGCGATCTGGGCGGTGATGACCAGGGCGACGGTGTTCCCCGGCGGTCCGCTGACGCAGTTGCGGACGTTGCGGCGGCATCGCAACCACCTGTTTCCCAACGACGGGCTCGCGGGCGTGCTGACAAGGGCGTTGGGGGAGTTCACCGATTTCGAGTCGCTCGCCCTGCCGTTCGGGACCGTCGCGGTGGACGCGGCGACCGGGCATCCGGTGCTGTTGCGGTCCGGTCCGCTGGTGCCGGCGATCCTGGCCAGCAGCGCGATTCCGGGGATCTATCCGCCGGTGCGGCACAACGGGCTCGTGCTCTACGACGGCGGCGTGCTGGCCAACGTGCCGATCCGGCAGGCGCTGGAGCTGGGCGCGCGATCGCTGGTGGTGCTGGACTGCGCGTTCCCGGGGCACCTGCCGGACGTGCCGCGGACGATGGCCGAGACGCTGATGTTCTGGGCCACGCTCGGCATGCGCAACCAGGCCGTGCTGGAGGCGGAACTGGCGGCGCGCGACGTGCCGGTGCTGTACCTGCCGGGGCCGCCGGTCCGGCCGATGACGCCGCTGGACTTCAGCCACACCACCGAGTTGATCGCCGATTCGTACGCCGCCGCCAAGGCATTCCTGGTCGACACGAGCCTGGCCGGCGCGGGTCTGACCGAGCCGGGACTCTACGGTCAGCCGGGCGGGGACGGTCACGGTGCCGGTGGGGTCGGCTGACCGGTGGATCTCCGTTCCGTCGGGCGGGTCGGAGCTTCTCTGGTCTCTCGGGCGGGCTCCTCTCTGGTCGGGTTTCCGGGTCGAGGTCGGGTGTCTGTTGTGGGGGTCGAGGTTGCGGCTCCTGTTGGTGGGGTCGCGGCGCTTGGGGGCGGTCGCGAGCGCGGGCTGTCTTTTCTTCGCTGAACGAATGGGACCGGGTGGTTTGCTCCCGAGTTCGCCCATGATCACCTGATCGAGTGATTATCGCTGGTGGGGAGCAGTGTCCGGCCTTCAAGCGTAGCCGTGTGCCAACTCGCACAGGCGGGCGGCCACCTGTTCGTCCAGCTCGTAGTGATCGGGGCCGATGCGTCGGCGCGGTGCCGCGTGGATGTCCCGCACCCCGGTCGCGGCGACCACGTCGCGCATGTTGTCCGGCCGGACCCGGCCGCAGGCCATCACCGTCACGGTGCCGAACCGAACCATCGCTGCGAGCAGCGCGGCGCCCTCGGTCGCCGTCGGTGCCGCACCGGACGTCAGCACCCGCCGCACGCCCAACTCGGACAGGCGATCCAGGGCG
>DASXXM010000058.1:0-11244 GCA_036503065.1 Pseudonocardiaceae bacterium
GTCCAGGCCGTTGTTGCCGACATAGGGTTCCGGGAAATCGGGCACGGCCGCGACGGCGCGCAGGGGCGCGAGGTAGTACGGCCGGTACTGCGACAGGACGAACCGGACGCCCAGGAACACCACGGCCGTCACGCCCATGGCGGGCACGACCCGCCGCACCAGCAGGCTCACGGCCAGACCGAGCGCCATAGCAAACAGCACATATGCTATTTGCAACGGCAAAAATGCTTCAAACCGTAGCAACGTGAATTCGGGATAGCTGTCGGGCTTGAGGCCGGACAGCCCGTCGGTCTGGCCGACCAGGAACGTGCCGAGCACCGTGCTGAGCACGGCCGCCGCGAGGGTCAGCCATCCGGCCTGGGCGAGCAGCCACCGCCGTGGCGGAACGTCCTGGCTCCAGGCCAGCAGGTGCGTGCGCTGCTCGTACTCGCGGGCCACCAGCGGAGCCGCCCAGAACACCGCGATGACCAGACCGAGGGCCGCGGCGAGGCCGTCCTGCAGGTCGGCCACCCCACGCGGGTCGGCGAACATCCCGAACAGCGGCATGGAGACGCACGGGCCACCGCAGCGCGCGTAGTCCTGCGGCGTGATTCCCCTTTCGTTCCACAGGATGTAGCCACCGAGCGCGACCACGGACAGCGCACCGGACACAATCGCCCAGCGATGCTGGCGCCACGTCAGCCACAGCAGGTCGAGCGTGCCGACCCGCGCCCGCGTTTCCGCTCGCGTGCGCACCGAACTGGTCATCAACGTGTTCCCCTCACGGTCGATCGACGTAGCCACAGCCACGTCACGGCGAACAGCGCGACCGCCAACACCACGAAGATCCCGGTCTCGATCAACCGGAACGTGGGCAGCCGGTCGGCCGGCTGGTACACGACGAGATTGTGGAGAATGCCGTTGCGGACCAGGCACGCGTTCATGACGGCCTCCGTGTAGGTCCCGGGGAGCATGCAGTTCGCCGGTATCGCGGTCACCACTTGGCCAGCGGTGTTGACCATGTCCCAGCTCAGGATCACGCGACCGGCGGTGGCCACCGGCGTGTTACCGCCCACCGGCACGAGCAGCTGGATCGGTGGCAGATAGTGCAGCCGCAGCAAGGACACCGCGCCCCGCACACCCGCGAACAGCACGAGTGTGACGCCCATGGCCGGGATGGTCCGACGCAGCAACACACTCGCCGCGAGACCGAGCGCGAACCCGAACAACGCGAAGGACGCCTGCAGCGACGCCGACGCCTCGAAACGGGTGCCGCTGAACGCCGAGTAGAACGTGGGATCGCCACTGGCCAGGCGGCCGACCAGGCCGCCGGCCACCACGCCGAGCACGGCCGCGAACCCGACCGCCGCGACGGCCAGCACAACGACTTTGCCGACCAGCCACCGCCGTGCCGACACGTCCTGGCTCCAGGCCAGCAGCTGCGTGCCCTGCTCGAACTCGCGGGCCACCAGCGGCGCCGCCCAGAACACACCGACGAGACCACCGAACCCGGTGGCGAGCCAGAGTTGCACGTCAGCCGCCGCGCTCTGCTCCGGAAACCGCCCGAACAGCTCCGTACAGAGAGGCCCACACGATTGGTAGGTGACCGGGACGATCCCGGCCTCGTTCGACAGCATGTAACCGCAGAGCACGGCCACGAGCACCGCGCCGGACAGGATCACCCAGCGATGCTGGCGCCAGGCCAGCCAGAGCAGGTCCCGCGCGCCGACCCGGGCCCGGGTCCGTTGCGGCACCGTCAGCGACTTGATCATCATCGCCCTCCGTTCGTGGCCAGGTGCGCCAGCACGAACTGCTCCAGCGTGACGGGTTTGGTCAGCCACGGTTCGGCGACCGGCTGGGGCGGCGTGCCGTCGGGTAGCCGGACCAGGAAGGTGGACTGCCGTTCGGTGTGGCTCGCGGTCACGACGACGCCGGGGCCGGGCGGGGTGTCCGCCCGTGGGCCGAGGTAGGTCACATGCCTGGTGAGCAGTTCGTCGACGTCGCCGTCGATCAGCAAACGGCCGCCCGCCAACAACAACAGGTGATCGGCGACGCCGGACAGCTCGGTGACCACGTGGGTGGACAGCAGCAGCGTCATACCGGTGTCGTTCACCGTCGCCAGCAGTTCGCCGATCACCTCGCGCCGGACCAGTGGGTCCAGATTGGACAGTGGCTCGTCCAGCAGCAGCACCGATGGCCGGGAACCGAGCGCGACCGCGAAGGCGACCTGGGCCTGCTGTCCCCCAGACAGCAGGCCACAGGACTGGTTCAGTGGAATGCCGAACCGCTCCAGCCACCGCAGCGCGGTGTCCTGGTCCCACACCCGGTTCATGCGGGCGCCGAACCGCAGCATGTCCATCGCGTTGAACCGCCGGTACAACGGCTTCTCCTGCGCCACGAACGCCACCCGGCCGGGCGCGCCGTCGATCCCGTTGACGGCAACGGTTCCCTCCGTCGGCGTCAGCACCCCCGCCAGCACGCTGAGCAGCGTCGTCTTGCCCGCCCCGTTGGCTCCCACCAACGCCGCCACCCGGCCGGCCGGCAGGCTGAACCCGCAGTGGCGCAACGCCCAGATCTCGCGCGGCGCACGCAACCGCCGATACCGCTTGCCGAGGTCATCGACGCGCACCGCACGCGGCTCACCGGTGGGCACCGACGCCGGCGGGGCGGGCTCCGTGGTGGTCATGCGGACTCCCCCTTCGTGTTGGGTCCGCTGCCGTTGCCCGACAGCGGTGTGTTGGTGAGCACGACGCGCAGCAGCGCCTCGATGTCCTCGTCCTCAAGGCCGGCGGCATGCGCGTCACGCACCCAGTCGGCCAGTCCGTGGTGCAGTCGGGCCAGTGACTCGGGCGACGCCGAACCCCCGAGCGTCGCCGCGACGAACGTGCCCGCGCCCTGCCGCGCCTCGAGCAGGCCGACGAGTTCCAGCTCCCGGTATGCCTTCAGCACCGTGTTCGGGTTGACCCCGCTGCTGGCCACGACGTCGCGGACCGTCGGCAGTTGGTCGCCGGGGTGCAGCCAGCCCAGCCGTAGCGCCTCCCGAACCTGGCGCACGACCTGCAGGTAGGCCGGCATGCCGCTGGCCCGATCGATCATGAACTCAACCACGAGCACCTCGATTGTGTTACTCAACTAAGACACTAGTGGACCGGGTCACCGCCCGAATGTCAAGTCCGGCCGTCCACGAACGGGTGAGGCTGGACCGGTACAGCGCTGTTGATCAGCGAAAGCCGGTATCGGGACGACCCGGTGTCCCTCCTGTTGTCATCGCGCGGACCACGGTGGACCGTGCGACGTAGGAGGACCGGAATGTCCAGCCAGACAAGGAAAATCGCCCGATACGGTTGGGTGGCCGACCTGCCCGACGCGCGTGACCACCTCTACAGCGCACCGCACGTCGCACTCGTCGCGCTGCCGCCCAGCGTCGACCTGAGCAGTGGCCTGCCGCCCGCGTACGACCAGGGCCAGATCGGCAGCTGCACCGCCAACGCCATCGCGGGCGCGTTCGAGTTCGCGCTGCGCAAGGAGAACATGAGCGACTTCATGCCGTCGCGGCTGTTCATCTACTACAACGAACGCGCCATGGAGGGCCACGTCACCACCGACTCGGGCGCGCAGATCCGGGACGGCATGGCCAGCATCGCCAACCAGGGCGTCTGCCCGGAGACCGAGTGGCCCTACGACGCGACGCCGGCCGACCCGAACACCAGCGTGTTCCCGCCCGGCGCCCGCGACGGCGAGAAGCCCGGCGACCAGTGCTACACCGACGCGCTGAACAACAAAGCAACGTCCTACGAGCGGGTCACGCAGAACCTGGACCAGATGCGCGGCTGCCTGGCCACCGGATTCCCGTTCGTGCTCGGCTTCACCGTGTACGAGAGCTTCGAGAGCCAGGAAGTCGCGCAGACCGGCGAGGCGCAGTTGCCCGGGCCGAACGAGCAGGTCGTCGGCGGGCACGCGGTCCTCGTCACCGGCTACGACGACGGCCAGCAGCGCTTTCTGGTCCGCAACTCGTGGGGCACCGGTTGGGGCAAGGACGGCTACTTCACCATTCCCTACGCGTACCTGACCGACGCGAAGCTGGCGTCGGACATCTGGACCGTGCGCGTGGTGAACTGACCGGTGATCACCGGTTAAGGTGACCACATGAAGCACGTCGATGCGGTGTCGGTGGCCGAGTTGCTGGCGAAACTCGCCGAACTGGAACACGGCGCCAAGATCGGTGTCGACGAGGCGGAACGGCTCGCCGGGGATGACCCGGCGGCCGTCCTGCGCCAGCGCACCTTCAGCGAGGGCGAGGTATCCGGGCTGGTGCTGGCGCAGCGGGTGGTGCGCGAACTGGCCGGCTGGCCGGTCGAGGCGGACTCCCACCGCGAATGACCGGGTCGCGGGATACTGGCCCGGTGAGTGCCGAGCCCGCCGATCCACCGCTACGGGCGGACGCCCGCCGCAACCGCGCCCGGGTGCTCGCCGCGGCGCAGGAGGCGTTCGCGACGGAGGGGCTTTCCGTGCCGCTGGACGAGATCGCGCGGCGGGCCGGCGTCGGCGCGGGCACCGTCTACCGCCACTTCCCCACCAAGGAAGCGCTGTTCGAGGCCATCGTCCTGCACCAGATGCGGGACATGATCGACCAGCTCCGCGCCCGCGCCGAAGCCGACGATCCCGGCGCCGCGTTCTACCGGACCCTGACCGACCTGGTCGAACAGAACTCGATGAAACGCGACCTGTCCGACGCGCTCGCCGGTGCCGGCCGCGACCTGACCGGGCCGCTTTCCCAGGCCCGCGAGGAGATCCGCGACGCACTCGGGGTGCTGCTGCGCCGGGCGCAGGCAGCGGGCGCGGTTCGGCCCGACGTCGACGTGCTCGACCTGGTCACCCTGCTGGCCGCGATCTTCCTGACCGCCAGGGAACGCATGCCCCGCACGGCATTGGCCGTCATCCGGGACGGCCTGCGTCCGCAGCGTTGACCAGCGCGGCAGCCACCCGGTCGAACCCGTCCGACCACGGCCACGCCGGGACCACCGGCACACCGACGTCCTGTGCCATCGCGACCAGCCGGGCACCGATCGCCAGGCTGACGCGGGCTCGGCCGCCATGGTCCGCACCGGGTTCGCGGCCGCCCAGATTCGCCGCGATCCGGTCGACGTCCGGCTCGCCGAGCACGACGGCCCGTACCGCGGCGCCGAACCCGACCGCCAGTTCCGGCACCAGGTAGTCCCCCTCGAGCACCACGGGCGCGCCGAACTCGATGTGGTCGGCGATCACCGCCCGCAGCGCGGGAAACAGCACGCCGGCCACTGAGAAATGCAGGTCCGCGATCCGCTCCGGGGACCAGGAAGCGACTTCTGGATGTGTCCGCCAATAGTGCAGCACGGGCTGGTCGGCAGCGGACGTGATTGTCATCAACGCGGTGACAATGTCGTCCGTCTCCCCCAGCGGCACGCCGTAACGCGCGGCCAGCGGAATCGCAACGCCGGACTTGCCAACCCCGGCAGCGCCACACACCAAAGTGACCGTCCACGGCCGCGTCCCTCGCATATCGCCGGATTCTGCCCGACAATGCGCCGCCGGCGCGAGCGGATTCCCACCCGACCCGGCCGCGTCCGCGCGCAGACCCTAGGCTGGCCGCATGGCAGAACGTACAACCCCATTCAGTGCCGACGCGCGCATGCGGCTGACCACCGAAAAAATCATCTGGCTGACCACGGTCTCCCAGGACGGAACCCCGCAGCCGAACCCGGTGTGGTTCCTCTACGACTTCGACAACGACTCGGTCCTGATCTACAACCGCCCGGCCGCCCACCGCCTCAACCACATCCGCCACCGCCCCCGCCTGTCCCTGAACCTGAACTCCAATGCCGGCGGCGGCGGCATCCTGGTCATCACCGGCGACGCGGCCCGCGTCGAGGACGTGCCCACACCGCACGAGAACCCGGACTATCTCGCCAAGTACGAGGCGGACATGGCACGGGTCAGCGGCAGCCCCGCGAATTTCGGCGCTAGCTACCCGGTGGCTGTGCGTATCCAGGTGACGTCGGTACGCGGTTTCTGAATCCGCCGGACCGAGCAGGTGCCGCGAGATCCTTGATCTGCTCATCGCCTTTGTTCGTGATCGCGCTCCCGTCTCCGACGGGAGCGCGTTGTTCTTTGCGGGTCGTCTCGCCGGGGAACCCCGGTGAGCGTTGGGTCGTTGGTGGGGAGTGGCATGGCTGGCGTGGGGTATTCCCGGTGGGGTGTTGCTGTTGGTCGCCGTGGGGGCGTACGAGACGCTGCCCCGCAGGCGCCGGCACCGGACGGGACCGCGGTTGTCCGCCACCTACGTCAACGAGATCACCGCGATGTTCTACGGCACGAAGCGCACCGAACTGGACCACCGGGAGTCCTGGTCGATGATGCGCGACGAGGACGCCCAGGGCGCGCCGCCGCTCGGCGTCGATCTCGATCGGGGGACGGTGGTCCTGCCACAGTCGTCGACCGAGGCGGAGTGAGCCACTGATCTGCGGGAAGTCGTTCGAGTGGCGGATTACGGCATACGGACTAAAGTCCTACCACCGTGAGCGAGGAACTTGCGGCCAAGCCGCGTAAGGAACGTTCGGATGCCGTGCGCAACCGGGCCAAGATCCTCGAAGTGACCGCTCGGCTGTTCGCCGAGCGCGGGGTCGACCGGGTCTCCATGGACCAGATCGCCGCTGCGGCCGGCGTTGGCAAGGGCACCTTGTTCCGCCGGTTCGGTGACAAGGCCGGGCTGGGCGTCGCGCTGCTGGACGCCCGGGAGCGGGCACTACAGCAGGCCTTCGCGTCCGGGCCGCCGCCACTCGGGCCCGGTGCGCCGCCGGGTGATCGGCTGGTCGCCTTCCTGGCCGCCTACGCCGAGTTCCTGGACGCCAATCTCGACCTGGTGCACATGTCGGAGACCGCGTCGCCCGGTTCGCGCTATCGGGTCGGCGGCTACGTGCGGTGGCAGCGTCACGTGCGGATGCTGCTCGCGCAGGCTCGGCCGGACGTGGACGCCGACTGCCTCGCGCACCTGCTGCTGGCCGGGCTGGCCGCGGACCTGCGTCGGGCCACTCGTGCGCAGTATCCGACCGGTCGGGCCGTGGCCGCCATGGCCGCCATGGCGCGTCTGGTGCTGACCGGTCGACCCAATCCGTCGGGCAACTGACGCGCGAATGCGATCCGGGAGCGCCACACTGGGTTATCGCGCGCGGAGAAGGCAGGTATCGACATGGTTGACCACGAACACCGCACCGACACACCCGACACCGACCCCATCCCGGTGCAGTCCGCCGTGCCACCACAGGCCAACGGGCCCCGGCCCGCCATGGCGACCACGGCGGCCGTGCCACCAGAGGTCCGCCGCACCCGGATCAGCGGGCTGTGGGTCGGCGTGACGGTGGCCGCGATCGTGCTGCTGGTCCTGCTCGTGTTCATCATCCAGAACGGGCAGTCGGTCACCATCTCGATCTTCGGCGGCAGCCTGCACCTGCCGCTCGGGGTGGCCCTGCTGCTCGCCGCGATCTGCGGTGTGCTGCTGGTCGCGGTCCCCGGCTACGGCCGGATCTTCCAGCTTCGCCGCGCGGTGCGCCGGGCCGGGAATACCGAACAGGTCCGCTGACTTTCCCCGGTAGGGAACCGAACACTCGACAAGGGAGCGGACGACACATGACCTACCAGGCGGTGTGGCACGACACGGTACTGGCGGAGACCGACGACGTGGTGACTGTCGAGGGCAACCTCTACTTCCCGGCCGCGGCGCTGAAGCCCGAATACGTCTCGGACAGCTCGACCAACACGGTCTGCCCGTGGAAGGGCACCGCGAGCTACTACTCGGTGACCGTGGACGGGTCGACCAACCAGGACGCGGTCTGGTACTACCCGGCACCGAAGCCAGAGGCCGAGCAGATCCGCGACCGGGTGGCGTTCTGGCGCGGGGTCGAGGTTCGCGAGGTGCACTGAAGCCGGCCGGCACCGGCGGCACACCGTTTCCGGGGCGTGCCGCCGGAGGTCAGCCGGTTCTTGGGTAGGCGCGGATGCCGAGGTGGACATAACCGTCCGCGAAGATCACGGCCATCCACCGGCCAGCGTCGGACTCGCGGCCGACGAACATGATGTCGGAGACCGGCGTCAGGCCGAACTCGAGCGGCGGGTCGAACTCGGCCATGATCCCCTTCACCGTGTTCCGCAGTCGCAGGGCGGTTCCCTCGTCGTTCAGCGTGATGTCGATGCGGTCGCCCAGCCGCTCGTAGGTGCCGACGAACCGGTCCAGGTCGTCGATCCGGACGGGTTCGGCAGGCGGGGACGGCCGGGGCGGGATGCCGATGTCGCACAGTTCTCGCAGAAGCTCGCCGAACAGCTCCAACTGGAAGCTGGTGGAGTCGGTGATGTTGGTCAGGAGCACCATCGCGACCTCCTTGTCCGGGACCACGCGCATGCTCGCCGACTGGGCTCCCATGGTGTCGCCGTCGTGCCCGAACACCGGGTGCCCGTCCCAGGTCCACAGGTTCCAGCCGAGACCCCAGTGATCGACCAGCGGGCTCGGCACCGCGACCTGAGGCTCGCGCATCATCGCCAGCCGGGAGTCGGACATGTGCAGATGGGCGAAGGCCAGAAGGTCTGCGGCCGACGTGATGACGCCCCCGCAGGGCCCGTCGCAGCGGAATCCCGGGATCCACACCGAGGCCGACACCGGCCGCCCGGTGTCCGGGGAGATGGTGTGGCCCATCGCGGCGCTGAAGCGCAGCACGTCCTCCGGCAACGTCCAGGTGTGTCCGGCGTCGAGCGGGTCGAGCACCAGGGTTCGAAGTGCCTCGTCCCAGACCTGGCCGGTCAGCGCCTCGATCACGCGGCCGGCGATGTTGTACGCGGTGTTGCTGTACGACATGAACGCGCCCAGTGGGGTGTCCTGGGGCAGGTCGGCGCAGTCGGCCACGTAGCGGGCCAGAGCGTCATCGCCGCGTCCGGTGTCGTGGACGAAGTCGCCGGCGATACCTGAGGTGTGGGTGAGCAGGTGCCGCATCGTGACGCGTTTGGTGGCCTCCTGGTCGGCCACCCTGAAGTCGGGCAGCACCTCCACCACCCGGGTGTCCAGCCCGACCCGGCCCTGCTCGACCAGTCGCATGAGCATCGTCGCGGTGTAGGGCTTGCTGATCGACCCGACCTGGAACAGCGAGTCCACGGCCGTCGCCGCCCCGGTGCCGGTGTGCAGCACCCCGGTCGCGAACAGGTGGATTTCCCCACCGGCAAGGACTCCCAGGACTGCGCCAGGCGCGTTGTGCTTGGCCGCCAGCTCGTCGAACCGGAGCTGCGTGATCATCCGCCCCACCCCCACGTGCCAGTCTGCCACGGGTGCTGGACGCCGTCCGGTCGCGGGCCTACCGTCCCTGGGTATGGCGTTTGCCGGACAGCACCAGATCGGACCAGCGCACGGCAAGCTGGTAGTGCGCACCTTCCGCGAGGGCATCGCCGCCGGGGTGGGACACGATCTGACCCTGGAGATCACCGGTTGGTCCGCCGACCTCACGGTCGACGACGACCACACCGAGGTGGCGGCAACCATCGACCTGGGCACGCTGGTGGTGCGCACCGGGACCGGCGGCGTGAAGCCGCTGAGCGACCGGGATCGGCGCGACATCGCGCACAACGCACGCAAGGCGCTGGACACCGACCACGGTCCGACCGCCCGATTCGTCTCGACAACGGTGACCCAAACCGACGGCGGCGGCACGATCGAGGGCACGCTTACCTTGCACGGCAAGGACAATCCGTTCACACTCCAGGTCACCGAGACCGAACCCGGGCACTACCGGGCGACCGGCACGCTCCGGCAGACCGACTACGGAATCAAGCCACACACCGCGTTCTTCGGCGCGCTGAAGCTCGCCGACCAGGTCGAGATCGAGGTCGAGGTGGCGGAGTCCGCATGAACCACCCGGCGACCCGACTGGACTCCAGCCCCGCTCACTGACCGTCGCCGTCTGCCGGCAGAATGTACCTGTGACGGAAACAGCGGGTGTACCGGTGTCGATCAACCGCAAGATCGCCGAGGAACTCGGCGTGCGCGCCGGCCAGGTCGACGCGGCGGTCGACCTGCTGGACGGCGGCGCGACCGTGCCGTTCATCGCCCGCTACCGCAAGGAAGTCACCGGCACCCTGGACGACACGCAGCTGCGCGAGCTGGAGGAACGGCTGCGCTACCTGCGTGAGTTGGAGGAGCGGCGCGCGGCGGTCCTGGAGTCGATCCGGTCGCAGGGCAAGCTGGACGACGAACTGGCCGCGCGGATCATGGCCGCCGACACCAAGTCGCGGCTGGAGGACATCTACCTGCCGTTCAAGCCGAAGCGGCGCACCAAGGCGCAGATCGCCCGCGAGGCCGGCCTGGAACCGCTGGCGGAGCAGCTGCTGTCCGAACCGACGACCGACCCGCAGGCCGCGGCGCCGGCGTACGTCGACGCGGACAAGGGTGTCGCCGATGCCGCCGCGGCCCTGGATGGTGCGCGGTCGATCCTGGTGGAACGGTTCGCGGAGGACGCGGACCTGATCGGGTTGCTGCGCGAACAGATGTGGACCGCGGGCCGCCTGGTATCCGCGGTACGCGATGGCCAGCAGGAGCCGGGCGCCAAGTTCGCCGACTACTTCGAGTTCAGCGAGCCGTACTCGAAACTGCCGTCGCACCGCATTCTCGCGATGTTCCGCGGCGAGAAGGAGAACGTGCTCGACCTGACGATGGCGCCGGGCAACGAGGTCGAGGACGGCCCGACCACCTACGAGACGCACATCGCGGCACGGTTCGGCGTCGCCGACCGGGGCCGCGCCGCGGATCGCTGGCTGGCGGACACCGTCCGGTGGGCGTGGCGGACCAGAATCCTGGTGCGGCTGGGGATCGACCTGCGGATGCGGCTGTGGCAGGCGGCCGAGGACGAGGCGGTCCGCGTGTTCGCCACGAACCTGCGCGACCTGCTGCTGGCCGCGCCCGCCGGCACCCGGCCCACGATGGGTCTCGACCCGGGATTCCGTACCGGCGTGAAGGTCGCGGTGATCGACGCGACCGGCAAGGTCGTCGCCACCGACACGATCTACCCGCACCAGCCGCAGCAGCGCTGGGACGAGGCGCTGGCGACGCTGGCCCGGTTGGCTGCGGCACACAAGGTCGAACTGGTCTCGATCGGCAACGGCACCGCGTCCCGGGAGACCGACAAGCTGGCCGCCGACCTGATCGCGCGTCATCCGGAACTGAGCCTGACCAAGATCGTGGTGTCCGAGGCGGGC